>NZ_DBNGMQ010000111.1:0-60777 GCF_057126245.1 Yeosuana sp.
AGTTATTTTAGCACCGTTTACTGTGCCTGCTGATGGAAGTAGTACGGTAAACTGTCTTGCTGATGCGCAAGTACAACCAACTCCGCCTACTGTATTAGATGCTAATGGTAATGTAATCACTCCTATAATGACTGAGAATGATGACCCTATTTGTTCTGGAAATAAAATTTACACATTCACCTATACCGATTGTGCTAATAATACTGCTGATTGGCTTTATACGTACACTATTAACGACAATATAGCTCCCGTAGCTCCAAGTGCACCAGATAACATAGCTTACGAATGTTTAGATGATGTTCCTGTTCCTGGAAACTTAACTGCTATAGATAATTGCTCAGGTAATATTACCGTTGCTGGGGTAGACAATGTTAATACATCTAACCCATGTAATGTTACTATTATTAGAACTTGGACCTTTACCGATACTTGTAATAATACGAGTTCAGTTTCTCAAGTTATTACAGTTTCTGACACAGAGTCTCCTGTAGCTCCTGATGCACCTGCAGACATGACATATGAATGCATTGATGATATACCAACCTCTGGAAATTTAACAGCAGTTGACAATTGTGTTGGGAACATTACTGTCGCTGGAGTTGATAGTATTGATAATACGAATCCTTGTAATGTTATTGTTACTCGTACTTGGACATTTACTGATGATTGCAATAATTCCAGTTGGGTTTCTCAAATAATTACTGTGATAGATACAACTGCTCCTGTTCTTACATCTGATTTAGACAGAGAATTATCAGTAAGTTGTGCTAGTATCCCAGATGTACCAAATCTTGATTTTGAAGATAACTGCGCATCAAATGTTAACGTAGTTTTTGATGAAACTAACACGTTTAGTGAAACTATTCTAACGGATTATGAAATTATAAGAACATGGACAGTTAGTGATGCTTGTGGTAATGAAAACACTTATACTCAAACACTACAAGTCACATTAGATGAAGTAGTTACTGAAATAGTTGCCAATGATAGATGTTATGATGATGGTGTTGTTGATTTAAATGATTATTTACTAGTACCTAACTTAACAGGTACTTGGGAAATGATAGAAGGTGATACTGATGCTACACTTGAAGGTAACATATTTAACCCAACACTATTAGAGCTGAGTTTAGATTTTAAACCAGGAACTGGTGGAATTAACTATGTTTTCAAATACACGACTACTGACGAAGGATGTATAAATATTACTTATATATCTTTGAATGTTAATGCTGATTGTGTCGTATTACCTTGTGGTAGTGAAGATGTTATTATTTCAAAAGCAATTACGCCTAATGGTGATCAATACAATGAAAATTTTGAAATTACAGGTGTTGAATTATGTGGATTTGTATTACAAATTAAGATATTCAATCGTTGGGGAGCATTAGTATATGAGTCCAATAACTATCAAAATGATTGGAATGGTAAATCAAGTGGCGGTTCTATTGGAGCTGCAGGAACTTTACCTAATGGAACATATTATTATATAGTAACCTTAAGAGAAAGTGGATTGGCTCCTTTTACTGGACCACTTTATATCGGAACCAAATAAAACTTTAACCTATGAGACTTATTAAACATTATATAATCGCTTTTGCGTTGTTTAGTTGTACGGTGGGTATTGCACAACAGTTACCGCAATTCACACAATACATGTACAACACAATCTCTATAAATCCTGCATACGCTGGTAGTAGAGAAGCATTAAGCATTGTTGGCTTACATAGAAGCCAATGGGTTGGCTTTAAAGGAGGTCCTATAACACAAACACTTTCCATTCATACCCCATTAAGAAATGATAGAATAGGGTTAGGTTTATCGTTTATTCAAGATGATTTAGGTCCGCAAAATTTCTCATATTTATACGGAGATTTTTCATATACCATTCCAACTGGAAGAGATTCTAAGTTAGCATTTGGTTTAAAAGCAGGATTTACAGGATTTAGTTTTGATACTGATTTTCGTCAAGATCAAAGTAATATAAATGATCCGCTTATCTATGGTGTTGAAGACAGATGGAGTCCAAATTTAGGTGCTGGTGTTTTTTGGCATTCAAACAAATGGTATTTAGGCCTTTCTGCACCAAGAATTTTAAACACAGATTATAACAAAACGAAGGATTTTGAAGCTCTGGAGCGTATTAGTTACTATTTTACAGGTGGTTATGTATTTGATTTTAGTAAAACTATTAAATTTAAACCTGCCTTTTTAGTAAAAGCTACAAATGGTGCGCCAGTATCTTATGATTTAACAGGAAACTTTCTATTTAATGAAAAATTTTGGTTAGGTGGCTCATATAGAATTAATGAACAAACCGCTGCTATTGGAGGTATTGTAGATTTTCAAGTTTCTAGACAATTACGTGTAGGTTATGCTTATGAAAAACCTATTTCTGATATTGCCAGTTATACCTCTGGAACACATGAAATTTTATTAATCTATGAGTTTAAGTTCTTAAGCTCTAAATTAAAATCACCTAGATATTTCTAATTAATTTATTATGAAATTAAAAAGTCACATATTAGTTTGTATTCTTATAATGATGAGTCTATCTGTATTTGCTCAATATGGTAAGCAAAAAAAAGCAGATACCTTATTTAATAAATTTTCCTTTGTTAAAGCTGCGAACGTTTATAGAGAACTAATAGAAAATAATTACAATAAAGATTATGCCACAAGGCGTTTAGCGGATTGTTATGGACTTTTAAGAGATCCAAGAAATGCCGCTAGATATTATAAACAAGTTGTTGAACAAGACAATGTACCCGTTGAATATTATTACAGTTATGCTCAAGCATTAAGAGGTGTTAAAAAGTATAAAGAATCTCGTGTTTGGCTTGAACGTTTTAAAGATTCGGGAGGTGTTATAAATGCTAATGATTTTGAAAAAGACGTGAACTTTATCACTAGTGTTTTTAATGCGAAACAGCAATATTTTTTAGATAAAGTAAGATTTAACTCGAAGTTTAGTGACTTTGGAGCTTTTGAACATGATGGAAAAATATATTTTGCATCTTCAAGAGACGAAGGTGTATCTGTAAAACGTCTATATGGATGGAATGAACAGCCTTTTCTTGATGTTTATGTAACCGAAGTTGGCACTAAAAAAAATGTAGATCATACTGCAAAACTAAAAGGAGATGTAAACTCTATTTATCATGATGGCCCTGTTACCATAACTAATAACGGTCAGACTATGTATTTTAGTAGAAATAATATTGATGATAATGGTCTGTCTAAAGATCAAAAAGGGATTAGCAATATGAAAATTTATAGGGCTACCTTTAGAGATAGTATCTGGACAGATATTGAAGATTTATCAATAAATCATTCTGAATATTCAACACAACATCCAGCATTAAATAAAGACAATACTAAATTATATTTTTCTTCAGACTGGCCAGGTGGTTTTGGTGGCTCAGATATTTATGTTGTTGATATTAAACCTGATGGAACCTTAGGTGTTCCTGAGAACCTTGGAGAGGTTATAAATACTAAAAACTCAGAAGGATTCCCTTTTATTAATAGTGAAGGAACGCTTTTCTTTTCGTCTGATGGCCACCCTGGACTAGGACTATTAGATATTTTTGGAACAATCCAAGGAGATAATGGTGAATTTGTTGATGTTATTAATTTAGGAATTCCAATCAATTCAAATAAAGATGATTTTTCGTTTAGTATGAACCCTAATGGAATAACTGGATATTTTGCTTCAAACAGAGATAGAGGTCGAGGTAGTGATGATATTTATGCATATCACAGAGTTCCGACACTACAAGTTGAAGGTGTTGTAAGTGATGCTATTAATACAAAACCTATTGCGAATTCAATCATTACGTTATATGATGATAAAGATGAGCAAATAGCTTATTTAGTTACTGATGAAAACGGTTTTTATCAAATAAATATTGACCGAAATAAAGATTATAAAATTGTAGGAAGTCAAGAAAAATATATTGATGATTATAGAACCTTTACATCAAAACATTTACAAACAGAACTTACAACCATAACGGCAAACTTATTGTTAAACCCAGTACAAGATGTTGTTAAGCTTGCAGAATTAAATACTATTTATTTTGATTTTGATAAGCATAGCATAAGAAAAGATGCTGCTTTAGAACTTGATAAAATAGTCAATTTAATGCAGAATGATTATCCAGATATGGTTATAAGAATTGAATCTCATACAGACTCAAGAGGTGCTTTATCTTATAATGATAAATTATCAATTGATAGAGCTAATGCTACCTATGAGTATTTAATCTCTAAAGGAATTGATTCTTCTAGAATTACAGAACACGAAGGCTTTGGTGAACGAAGATTAACCAATGGTTGTGAAGATGGTTCTAAATGTGAAGAAGAAGACCATCAATTAAATAGACGTACACAATTTATTGTTGTTAAAATGGAATAACCCCTATAAATCCAAATGAACCTATATTAAAAACACTTCGGTTTTTTTAATTTAAACTACGACCCCATGAAATCAAAACAACACATATGTTTTTATCTTGTTTTGCTGATAAACCTTTCAGTATTTGCACAATACGGTCAGCAAAAAAAAGCAGATAATTTATTTAACAAATTTTCATTTGTTAATGCTTCAGAGGTTTATAAAAACTTAATTGATAATAATTTTAATACAGATTATTCTGTAAGACAATTAGCTGATAGTTATGCCTATATGAGAAACCCTGATAGTGCGGTGGTTTATTATAAAAAAGCTGTTGAACAAAATAATGTGCCTGTCGAATATTTCTATAAATACGCGCAAGCTTTAAGGGGGATTAAAGACTATAAAGAGTCTAGAGTTTGGTTGAAAAAGTTTAAAAAAATGGGTGGCGTAATAGTTAAAAACAAGTTATCAAAAGATGTCGATTTCATTACATCAGTTTTTAGTGCCAAGCAACAATATTTTTTAGAGGATGTGAAATTTAATTCAAAGTTTAGTGACTTTGGAGCTTATGTTCATGATGGGAATACATACTTCACATCATCCAGAGATGAGGGTGTTTCTTCAAAACACTTATATGGTTGGAATAAAGAACCTTTTTTAGATATTTATGTAAAATCTGAAAGTGATAATGATAGTATTGTAAATCATAAATCTAAAATTAAAGGCGATGTTAATTCTGTTTACCATGATGGTCCTTTAGCAATTACTAATGACGGAAAAACAATGTATTTTTCTAGAAACAACTATGATAAAAACGGTATAGAAAAGGACAAAAATGGGATTAATAATTTAAAAATATATAAAGCGTCTTTAATGAATGGATTATGGGTAAATGCTGAGGCACTACCATTTAATAATAATGAATATTCTGTGGCTCATCCAGCTTTAAATAGTGATAATACAAAATTATATTTTGCTTCTGATATGCCCGGGGGTATTGGTGGATCAGACATCTATTATGTTGACATTAATAATGATGGAACTTTCGGAACACCTACAAACTTAGGAGAGATTGTTAATACAGATAAAAATGAAGTATTCCCTTATGTAAACAACGAAGAGACTTTATTCTTTTCATCAGATGGCCATCAAGGATTAGGCTTATTAGATATTTTTGCAACCATTTCTGATAAAGACAATTCTATTACTAGTGTGTTGAATTTAGGAATTCCTGTTAATTCAAGTAAAGATGATTTCTCATTTTTTATGAGTCAAGATGGCATAAGTGGCTATTTTGCATCGAACAGAGAGGGTGGCATTGGTAGTGATGATATATATGCTTATAAAAGAATATTACCATTAAAAGTAGAGGGCATTTTAACTGATTCTATTAATGGTAAACCAATAGTAAATGCGACGGTTTCGTTATTAGATGCTAATGATAATCCAATTGCTTCTCTACAATCTGATGAAAATGGACACTACGAAATTAATATTGATAGAGATACAGATTATAATATTTTAGTAAAACAAGATAAATATATTGAAAATTCTAAAGTGTTTACTTCTAAAAATATCGCAAAAACAACTCGCAGTATTACCGCTAATTTTTCTCTAAATCCTGTAGAGGATGTTATTAAATTAGCAGAATTAAACACTATCTACTTTGATTTTGAAAGATATGACATTAGACAAGATGCATCATCTGAGCTTGATAAAATAGTCAATTTAATGAATAATGAGTACCCTAAAATGATAATTAGAATTGAGTCTCATACAGATTCAAGAGGATCCAAAATTTTCAATGATTGGTTATCTCAAGCGAGGGCTAAATCAACGTATGAATATTTAGTTTCAAAAGGCGTAGATGCCTCAAGAATTACTAAGCATGAAGGTTTTGGTGAGCGTCAATTAATAAATAATTGTGATGGAACAATAATCTGTGAAGAAAAAGATCACCAACTAAATAGACGAACTGAGTTTATTGTTATAACAATGCAATAATATTCTATTTAGAAATTAATATAAAAAAACAGGTAATTAAAATTACCTGTTTTTTTTAGGTTGGTTAGTTATCGATGCTAATTAATTCAACTTTTAGGAATATAAATATATTCTAAAGTAGTTGACTTTTCATTAACAAATGTTAATTGCTATAATAAATCTTTTCTTATTCTGCTCAATTGTACCGGAGTAATACTTAAATATGAAGCTATTTGATATTGGGTAATCATGTCATCAATATTATGAATTCGCTTTCTAAGTGCCAAATAGCGTTCTTTAGAATTAAGAGAAATTAATTCAAGTTGTCTCACTTCATATGCTATAAAAATATGTTCTAATATTTTATTATATAAGTTACTTATTACAATATCACATTCACAAAGATTCACTAAAGCATTAAAATCAATTTCATATAACTTACAATCAGTAAGTGTTTCATAAGTTAATTTTGATGGTTGTTTTGTAATTAATGAAGTAAATGATCCTACAAAACAAAGGGGTATAAAAAAGTTCTTGTTGCACTCTTTACCAGATTCTGAACTTAAATAAACTCGCATGAGTCCAGAAACTAACAAGTATACATTGGAAGCCACTTCTCCAGCCTTTGCTATCGGAATATTAGCTTCTACCCTTTTGAATGTGGAAATCTTTTGAAGCTTCTCAAAAGTTTCATCAGACACATCAATAAAAGAATTTAAATATTCTAAATTTGGATTCAAATATTATCGTTAATTATAGCAATTAAGAAGGATTCCACCAAATTTAAACTAAATTCTATTATTATTGAAAAAAAATGTAGAATATCTAAAAAATTACGATATCAAACGATAGGATTGTTTTGCTATCTCAAGCTCTTCATTAGTAGGAATTACCAATATTTTTACATTTGAATCGACAGCACTAATATCTATAATCTCACGAGCTTTTACATTGTTATTTTCAAGGTTTATTTTGATACCCAAATAATCCATACCCTCACAAATCATTTTACGCAATAAAATTGAGTTTTCTCCTACTCCTGCTGTAAAAACAATGGTTTCTAATCCGTTTAATACTGAGGCATATGAACCAATATATTTTTTTACACGATAAGCAAACATGGTTAAAGCCAATTGACAATCTTTATTTCCATTTTCAGCTTCTGACTCAATATCTCGCAAATCGCTATAACCCGTAAGCCCTTGCATGCCACTTTTCTTTTGTAAAATGGTATTGACGTCATCTAAGGTATATCCTAAAGAATTTACTAAATAAAAAATAACAGATTGGTCTATATCGCCACTACGAGTTCCCATAATAAGACCATTCATTGGACCAAAACCTAATGAATGATCCATACTCTTTCCATCCTTTATAGCGGTAATACTACATCCGTTTCCTAGATGAATTGTAATTAATTTTGAGCAATTATTTGGTAAAACTTCTTTTGCTTTTTCTGATACGTATTTATGACTAGTACCATGAAAACCATACAAACGAATCTTTTTTTCTGTTAGAAATTCATTTGGAATCGCATATTTATAAGCTTCAACGGGAATGGATTGATGAAAAGCTGTGTCGAAAACAGCAATTTGTGTAGCAGATTTAAAAATAGTTTCAGAAACTTCAATCCCTTCATAATTAGGTGGGTTATGCAGCGGTGCCAAGGCGAAAAGCTGTTTTATTTTATCTTTAACTATCTGATTAATAACGGTTGTTTTAGAAAAAGAACTTCCACCATGCACCACTCTATGACCAACGGCATGTATCTCACTTTCATTTTTAATAACGCCAACCTCTGTATCCATTAGTAAAACCGAAACTTTTTCTAAACCTATTTTATGATTAGGTATCTGTGTTTCTTCACTAATTTTATTCGCTGCTGTTTTGTAATGAACTTGAGCATTATCTAATCCAATACGTTCTACCAATCCTGAACAAATGATATGCTCTTCAGGCATTTGTATTAATTGATATTTTATAGAGGAGCTTCCTGAATTGATAACTAATATATTCATCCTAAATTCCTTGAGCTTGTATAGCGGTTATTATAACTGTATTAAAAATATCATCAACAGTACAACCTCTACTTAAATCGTTTACAGGTTTATTTAGACCTTGAAGCATAGGGCCTATAGCCAAAGCTCCTGTTTCCCGTTGCACTGCTTTGTAGGTGTTATTCCCCGTGTTTAAGTCAGGGAAAATTAAAACAGTGGCTTGCCCTGCCACCTCAGAATCTGGCATTTTACTTTTTCCAACACCAGCATCTACAGCGGCATCATATTGAATAGGTCCTTCAATTTTTAATTCCGGACGTTTTTCTTTTACTATTTCTGTTGCCTTTCTAACTTTATCAACTTCTTCACCTTTACCTGAAGTCCCAGAAGAATAGGATAACATGGCAATTCTTGGTTCAATACCAAAAGCTAGACTAGATTCGGCAGAAGAAATCGCTATTTCTGCTAATTGTTCGGCATTTGGATTAGGGTTAATGGCGCAATCTCCAAAAACAGATACTCTATCTTCCAAACACATAAAAAACACAGAAGAAACCACAGAAACTGAAGGTTTCATTTTTACAAATTGTAAGGCAGGTTTAATTGTATGTTGAGTCGTATGAGCTGCACCTGAAACCATGCCATCGGCTAACCCTTTATAAACCATCATAGTTCCAAAGTAAGACACGTCATTCATTAAGTCTTCGGCCATATCAATGGTTACACCTTTTGCTTTTCTTAATTCATAAAAAGTATTTGCAAAATCCTTTGAGTATTCAGAATCTAATGGGTCAATAATGTTGACTTTATCTAAATCTAATTTCAATCCTAACCTTACCAAAGTCTCTTGTATTTGTTTTTTATTTCCAAGTATTGTTAAATCAACAATATCCATTAAAATTAACCTCACTGCTGCAGCAATAACTCTATCATCATTACCTTCTGGTAAAACAATATGTTTTTTAGATATTTTAGCTCTCTTTAATAAATTATATTGGAACATCCTTGGTGTTATACCATCATTCTCAAAGGTGAAAAATTTATCTGTTAACTTCTCAACATTACAATATTTATCAAATGTGTTTAAAGACATGGCTATTTTGTCCTTGTTTTCAGCATACATATGTGAACGTACAGCTCCAATTCTATTTGCAACCTCAAAAGTTCCAAACGCAACAGATACAATAGGAACAATTTGTTGCAATCCTTCAATTAATTTAACAATGGGCTTTTCTGGAATCAACCCTCCTGTTAAAACAATACCAGAGATTGAAGGATAATTACTTGAAATATTGGCTTGTAAAGCACCTAAAATAATATCAGCTCTATCCCCTGGTGTAATTATTAAACAATCTTGTTCAATCTTAGTCAAATAATTACGCAACTGCATAGCGCCAACTTTGAAACTGTTAGTTTGATTATTTATATATTCTTTACCAAAAAGAATTTCTGCATTAATAGCCTTTACAATTTCTTTTACCGTAGGATTATTTAAAGAAGGAATTAAAGGAATAGCATTTACTAAAACATCTTTTGGTAAATTTTGTTCAACACCTTCGATAACAGTATTTAAATTTTCTTCTTGAACTTTATTTGCAATAACCGCTAAAACCTTTACTTCTTTTTCAGAAAATGTATCATAAGCTAAATGCAATCCATTAACAAACTCATCTAAAGTCTTATTAACACCACTGGAAACTATGATTGCAGGGATGCCCAAATTTTTAGCAATTAAAATATTGGCATCTAATTCTATGGCTGCTCCTTCACCAGAAAAATCAGTTCCTTCAACCAGCATGAAATCATTTTTTTCTTCAAGAGCCTTATACTTTTCAATGATGGTATCAAAAATCTCTCCTTCTTTTCCTAAATTTCTTTTATTTATAAATTCATGACGGGTAAAAGCAAAAGCATCTTTATAATCTATATTCAAATCAAAGTGAGATAGTATGGTATTAATATGATTATCTTTTTTTTCTAATGAACCTCCATCAATAATAGGCCTGAAATACCCTACTTTTGCGGTTTTGCCTAACAACATTCTCATTAAACCTAATGCAACGATAGATTTACCACTGTTAGGCTCACTGGTTGCAATATAAATTGCTTTATTCATTGGTATATATTTTTTGCAAAGATACTTTAAAATTTTTATGTGGATAAATAATAAACACAATAATATCAAGGGTTTAGAAGATTTTTACGGTATTATTTTTAGGATTTATTTTCTTGAAAAGAAAAATGATTTTAGTCATATTATTGAATTTTTTAGTAATTATTATTATTTATAAATTCTAATAAACTTTTCATATTTCCCATTTGATAATTTTGATAATTTAAAAATAAACATGTGAAATTGAGTACTAAATAGTTTTTTTAATCATTCACTTCATGTATTAAAACATGACAATATTTATAAATTTAAAAAATTAATTATCAAATTATAACCGTAAAAAAAGCCGAAAGGTTTTGTCTTTCGGCTTTTAAAATTGGTTTGTTTAATTATAATTATTCCTATTTCAATGTGAATTCTGATGTAGAAACTAAGTCTTTTTCATTAAAAACGTTTACTATATAACGCCCTTTTTCAAAATCTTTAGATGTCTTTGACTCTACAAATTCACAAATATTAAGACTTGAGTTTTCATAATTAAACTTACTAACAATACTGTAGTTTAATGTTTTATCATCAAAAGTAACTTGTTCATTGGCTCCTAATGTGTTGCTTTTAGGATCTATTACCTGTACATATAATTCTTGATCTCCTGCTTGTACTAAATTATTTTTAGCAACTGTAAAACAAATTCTAATTTTATCAGTACGACTTGCTCTTTCTGTAGGTATTAATTTCCCAGATGTTCTTTCAATAACTCCAAAACCTTTTAAACCTACTGTCGATAAAACAGCTGCATTATTAACAACTTCTGCCAATGCTGTGTTTTGAATTAATAATGAGTCAGTAAACATAGTTCTTTCTTCAAGACGCACTCTTGTACTATCTAAAGATGTCGCTAAATAAGAGTTTTGTACTTTTAACGAATCATTTTCAGCTAATAGAAAATCCATTTCTTTTTGAAGGGATACATATTTTTGTTTATATCTCCATAAACTTCTAACATTCGTCTCAGATATTTTTAAAGAATCTATCAATCCTTGAATACGCTCTCTAGCTACTGTTAAATTATTATTAGTAACTTCATTTTCACTAATAGCAGCATCATATTGTTCTGCCATAGCATTTAAGTCATTCATTACTAATTGTTTTTGTTCAGTCAAATCTTTTTTTGTTTCATTACTTTCTTTATAAAGATTAAGAGAGTAAAAAGCGGTTCCTAAAAAGAGGACTAATGCGATGCCTAAAGCTACTTTTAATCCCATACCACTACTGCCATTGTTTTCCATAATTACTTGTTTTTTGTGTTAACGGTTTTTTTATTTTTATACTTTTTCTTTAATGTTATGAATAAATAAAAATGTATTTTTAATTAATCATAAATATTATTATTATCAATGGATAAACTAGTTTTATTTAATAATTCTGAACTAAAAAAAACACTAAATAAGCGAACAGGTGAGTCCAAATTTGGAGAACATGTTGCTATGCTAGATTCCATTTCTAACATATACGAACAACTTGAAAATTTGGACGTTACACATGTTATTATTGGTCTGCCAGAAGATGTTGGTATTTTCGCAAACCACGGTAAATCAGGAGCTTATAACACCTGGAATACGGCAATAAAATTTTTATTAAATATTCAAAATAACGAATTTAATGATGCTACTAAGATTTTATTATTAGGATATTTAGATTTTTCTTCTGAAATGAAAAAAGTTTCAGCATTGAATCAATCAAAGAAAAAAGATGTTTTAAAAGCTAGAAAGCTGGTAAGTAAAATGGATTCTCATGTTACTTACTTAATTCAACAAATAGTGTCAGCAGGTAAAAAACCTATTATCATTGGTGGTGGTCATAATAATGCTTATGGCAATATTAAAGGATGTTCATTAGCTCACGGATTTCCAATAAATGTTATAAATTTTGATGCTCATTCCGATTTTAGGCCAGAGGAAGGTCGGCATAGTGGAAATGGGTTTTCATATGCCTTTGCAGAAGGGTTTCTGAACAACTATTTTATTTTCGGAATGCATGAAAATTACACGTCTGATAAGCTCCTTAAATCACTTAAAAAATTAAAATCTGTTGATTATAATACATTTGAATCTTTAGAAATAAGAAATGAATTAAAATTTAAAAAGGAACTAAATCGTGCTTCAAATCATGTATCCGACAAGCCATTTGGTATTGAAATTGATTGTGATGCTATTGAAAACATAAATAGTAGCGCGATGACACCAAGTGGATTTAGTGTTAATAAAGCTAGGTCCTTTGTGTATTTCTTTGGGAAACATGAAAACGCCAACTATCTGCACATATGTGAGGCTATAGTAACACCGGATAATGAAAGTCAAATAGGCAAGTTGATTTCTTATTTAATAACAGATTTTATTAAAGCAAGTTATGAATAAGGGCATATTGCAACAATACAATAGTCCTTGTATCTTTAATTTCTCCGTTATGCAGCATTTTAACAGCATCTGTAAAAGGTAATTCTAAGACTTCAATATCTTCATGTTCACTTTCTAAGCCGCCGCCAGCATTTACTTTCATCGCGTCTGTGTATTCACCAATAAAAAAGTGCATTTTCTCTGTCATAACACCAGGAGACGAATACCCTTCATAAACTTTTTTTACATGTTTTAGCCTATATCCAACTTCTTCTTCAGTTTCTCTAATAATACAAGCTTCAGGATTATCTTTATCAAGTAAACCAGCACAAATTTCAACTAAAAAACCGCTCTCATTGTCATTTATATATGTTGGCATTCTAAATTGTTTCGTTAAAATGACCGTTTGCTTTTCTTTGTTATACAATAAAATACCTGCTCCATCTCCTCTATCATAACATTCCCGCATTTGGCTTACCCATTCGCCATTTCTCATTAAATAATCAAACGTAATTTTATTTAAAATATAATAATGATTCGATAACAATTCTGATTTTATATTTTTTAATCTAGGATTAGAATTCATTATAAACCATATTTAAGTTCTTATTAGGCAATTTCGTTAAAATATTTGGATTATTTCATTTACAAAGATTTATCATTATAAAATTTATAAGAAACAAACTATCCTTAGTAGTAAATAAAAAATATTATATTTGATAGCGTTTAAATCAATTTGCTATAAAATGCAATTAAAAACCTATTTATCTTATTTCTCTACATATGCTTTAATGGATCAAAGTGATATTGTTACCTTGTTAATTATAGTGGTTATCTTTTTTGCAATTTTATTAATTTTAGGCGTTAGAAATTCGTATAAGCTTAAAAAAGAAAATGAGCGATTAGACAAAATAAGTGAAGAAATGGCCAAAGAAGAAGAAAAATACAAGGATTTTACCGAAGGCCATATGTATGGTGATCATTGATGAAACTTGTTACAATACAAAATTAAAAAAAAAAGCCTGCTAAAAGCAGGCTTTTTTTTAACTATCTCACTAATTTTTTATACTTAATTCGTTTAGGCATCAAATCACCACCCAAGCGTTTCTTTTTATTTTCTTCATATTCACTAAAACTCCCTTCAAAGAAATATACTTGAGAATCGCCTTCAAATGCTAAAATATGTGTACATATTCTATCTAAAAACCATCTATCATGCGATATAACCACTGCGCAACCCGCAAAGTTTTCCAATCCTTCTTCTAAAGCCCGTAATGTATTAACATCAAGGTCATTAGTAGGCTCATCCAAAAGTAACACATTGCCTTCTTCTTTAAGAGTCATAGCTAGATGCAACCGGTTTCTTTCTCCTCCAGATAATAGTTTTACCTTTTTATTTTGTTCACTTCCAGAGAAATTAAAACGACTTAAATAGGCTCTAGAGTTTACTTGTCGTCCACCCATTAAAATTAACTCTTGTTCATCACTAAAGTTTTGCCAAATAGTTTTTTCTTGGTCAATATTAGAGTGACTTTGGTCTACATAAGCAATTTTTGCAGTATCGCCCACTTTAAACTCTCCTTTATCAGGTGTCTCTTCACCCATTATCATTCTAAAAATGGTTGTTTTTCCAGCGCCATTAGGACCAATAACACCAACAATTCCTGCTTGCGGTAATTTGAAATTTAAATTTTCATACAATAGTTTATCTCCATAGGCTTTACTCACCCCAATGGCTTCAATCACGTTAGTTCCTAAACGCGGTCCATTAGGTATATATATTTCAAGTTTTTCATCAAGTTGCTTTTGATCTAGACTCATCAACTTATCATAATTGTTCAAACGGGCTTTTTGCTTTGTTTGACGTCCTTTTGCACCTTGACGCACCCATTCTAACTCTCGCTCTAAGGTTTTTTGGCGTTTTGAAGCTACTTTGCTTTCTTGTGCCATTCGTTTAGATTTTTGGTCTAACCAAGATGAGTAATTACCTTTCCAAGGGATTCCTTCTCCTCTATCTAATTCTAAAATCCAGCCAGCCACATTATCTAAAAAGTATCTATCATGCGTAACAGCAATCACAGTTCCTTTATATCGTGCTAAGTGATGCTCTAACCAATGAACCGATTCTGCGTCTAAATGGTTTGTAGGTTCATCTAACAACAATACATCTGGCTCCTGTAATAATAATCGACACAAAGCCACTCTCCTTTTTTCGCCACCAGAAAGAATACCTATTTTTTTGTCTCCATCAGGGGTTCGCAAGGCATCCATAGCTATTTCAAGTTTGGTGTCAAGTTCCCAAGCATCAGCAGCATCAATTTGATCTTGTAATTCTGCTTGCCGATTCATTAATTTTTCCATTTTATCAGAATTAGAATACACCTCTTCTAACCCAAACATGTCGTTTATTTTGTTGTATTCGTCAAGAATAGCAACCGTTTCTGCTGCGCCTTCTCTAACAACTTCAATAACTGTTTTATCATCATCAAGTTTTGGTTCTTGTTCTAAATATCCAACAGAATAATCTTGTAAAAACGTTACATCTCCTTGATAATTCTTATCTAACCCCGCAATAATTTTAAGTAACGTAGACTTACCAGACCCATTTAGACCTAAAATTCCAATTTTAGCACCATAAAAGAAACTCAAGTATATATTCTTCAAAACAGGCGTATTAGCGCCTTGATAGGTTTTGGTTAACCCAGTCATTGAAAAAATTACTTTTTTATCGTCACTCATTATACTCTCCCTTTTAATGCGTTAAAAACCCATGCTATAGCAAAAAAGCCTACCCCTACAGAGGCAAACCCCCATCCTGCTACTTCGTCATATCTAAAAGCACCAAGCGCTATTAATCCTAAGCCTACCAAAATCATAATCCATGTTGCCCATGCCAAAACTGTATTTTTATTCATTGCCATAATTAAATCTTTATTTTTAGGGCGCATCCTTGTTAGTTAACAAGGTCTGGCTATTCGCTAAATCTTTTTCACACTGTTTAATTCAGCCTAAAAAAGGATATCGCTTCTATCCTTTGCGCAAATTGAAACACAAATATCGTATTTTTAAATAAAAAAGCATCCTTTGATGGATGCTTAATTATATGTTTCGATTAAATTAATATTTAAAACACCATAGGCACTTCAATAATTATTAAACTAGAATTTGATTTTCCCTTAACGCTAACAACATCAGTTTCTGAAATACCTATAGCATCTCTTGAAACCAATTTAGTATCTCCTACTTCAACTTCACCTTCAACAACAAAAATGTAAAAGCCGTTGTTTTGGTTTTTTGGAGTTAATAACACTGTTTTCTCCCTATCTAATTCCGTACGATATATATAAGCTTGTTGACTTATAGGTAATGCATTTTCTACCAGTTTATCTTTTGGAGCAACAACTGTTTGCAGACTATTTTTTTGTAAAGTTGTATCAAATTTACGCTGCTCATAATTTGGAGTAACACCCATTTCTTCTGGAATTATCCAAAGCTGTAAAAAATTAGTTTCATCAGTTTTACTGTCATTAAATTCAGAATGTGTTAATCCTGTTCCAGCACTCATAACTTGAACTTCACCAACCTCTATAGCACGTTTATTCCCCATACTGTCTTTATGAGATAAAGCGCCTTTTAACGGAATTGATATAATTTCCATATTTTGATGCGGGTGTGTCCCAAAACCCATTTTCGGTTGTACAAGATCATCATTAAGTACTCTTAGTGCTCCAAAATTCATGCGCTCTGGGTTTTGATAACCGGCAAAACTAAACGTGTGATATGATTTTAACCAACCATGGTTTGCAAAACCTCTACTCTCTGATTTATCAATTATTATGTTCATTTTATTTTTTTAAAAAATTTAACTAACTGGAAGAAATCCCATTTTCCCAATTTGGTAATCTCTCATAGCTTCCAGAATTTCAGTTTGTGTATTCATAACATAGGGTCCATAACTAGTAACGGGCTCGTTTAAGGGTTCTCCAGACATTAATAACAATTTGCTTTCTTTATCTGCTTTTATTAAAATGCCTTCTCCATCTTGATTAAATTGAACAAATTGATTCTCATCTTGTATTAATTGTTCTGCATTATTAACCATAACACTTCCACTAATTAAATATAAAAAGGCCTGATGATTACTAGGTATTTTTATAGAAGCAATTCCTTCTTCATTAGCATCAATTATCAAAGCATTAACAGACGTTTGTGTTTTAATACGTCCAAAAGCACCTTCAAGTTCTCCTGCTATGACTTTAAGCTTAACTTTTTCATCATCAAAAGAAACCACTTTAAAATCTTTATTTTTTTCATGCTGATAATTGGCTGGTATCATTTTTTTTCCAGCTGGTAAATTCAACCATAATTGAATACCTTCAATGTAACCACTTTTTTTAATAAATTCTTTTGTTGGCGCTTCCGCATGAACAATACCTCTACCAGCAGTTGTCCATTGAACATCTCCTGCCTTTACCACACTTTCATTTCCTAGTGAATCTCTATGTAATTGTTCACCTTGAAATAAGAATGTTATGGGTTCAAAACCGCGATGTGGATGTGGTCCCAAATCAAAAGGGTTATGTTCTTCTGATATATGATAAGGTCCATAATGGTGTAATAATATAAACGGGTCTACCATATCAATTTTTTGATTTGGTAAAGGCTGACGCAATCTTATGGGTCCCATATTCACAAAATCACTACGCCCTATTGTTTTTATTGTATTGATTTTCATTTCTGGTATTTTTCAGTTTCCATGGAAAATATTTATTAAAAAAATACGACTATCGCATTTTATCAAGCAGGTTACTTAGTTGTTCTGCTTCATTTTCATTTAAATTTCTTAATAAATCTTTATTAAAATTGTTTGGTATCGATTCCAGTAATTCCTTTCCTTTTTTCGTTATCGTAATTTTAACTACACGCCTATCTTGTTCAGAGGGTAAACGGTCTATATATTCTTTTACACACAACTTATCCATAAGTCTGGTAGCATTTGGTGACCGCTCTATCATTCTATTCTTTATAACTTGAACATTAAGCGGCTGATTAGCTCCATTCAAGATTCTTAAAATATTATATTGTTGTGGCGATATACCATACGACTTAAAAAATTCATTCTGACAATTTGAAATCCAGCTAGCCGTATAAAGAATATTCAATAAGGCTTTTATTCTGTTGTTAGCAAATGTTGAATTAATATCTTTTGAAAAATCTCCCATATTGATATCATTAGTATTCTATTTGCTTATTAAAGTTCATTAACAAGTTTATTAACTTCATCTTTCAATTGCTCGTCCAAATCTTTTTCAATAATTTGATCGTCTTTAAAATTAGTTTCAAAAAACGGTAATGAAAATACTCCAACAATGTTTGCATCATGAAAAGGAAACCTAGCTTTTGCTATATCTAAAACGGAGGCTCCTCCTCTACCTCCAGGAGATGTTGCCATTAAAAGCATAGGCTTACCTAAAAAAGTTTTACTGTCTATTCTTGACATCCAATCAAAAAGATTTTTAAATGCTGTGGAATAAGCTCCGTTATGTTCTGCTAACGAAAGAATAATGCCATCTGAATTTTTAATGGCATTTAAAAACTTCCGTGCATTATCAGGAATGCCATGTTCTTGCTCATAATCAATTCCGTAAATGGGTAAATCATAATCATTTAAATCTAAAATGGATACGCTAACACCTTCTATAATATTACTTGTATAAGTAACTAATTGCTTATTTATGGAATCTTTACTGTTGGAACCCGCAAAGGCTATTATATGTTTCATAATTATTAAATTTATTAAGTGCAAATGTACCATAAAAATATTTATTTTCCAAGGAAACTATTTCCATGTAATATATTATAATAATTAATTAACATTGTGTAAATCTTTTTTTCAATCTTTTGTACATTAGCAACAAACTAAGTGAACATGGATATCAACTTCAATAAAAACGAAGATCATAATAAACTATTACTTTCTGAACTCACAAAACGGCTTGCCAAAGTAAATCTTGGAGGTGGTAAAACTAGTATTGAAAAACATCACGCAAAAGGTAAAATGACTGCTCATGAGAGGATTGATTATTTGCTAGATTCCAACACTGAATCAATAGAAATTGGGGCTTTTGCTGGAGAGGATATGTATAAAGAACATGGTGGTTGTCCATCAGCTGGTGTTGTAGTTAAAATAGGTTATATAAAAGGAAAACAGTGTATGGTTGTTGCCAATGATGCTACGGTTAAAGCAGGCGCTTGGTTTCCCATAACGGCTAAGAAAAACTTAAGAGCTCAAGAGATTGCTATTGAAAATCGTTTACCTATCATTTATCTTGTAGACAGTGCCGGTGTCTATTTACCATTACAAGATGAAATTTTTCCAGACAAAGAACATTTTGGTCGCATTTTTAGGAATAATGCCATTATGAGTAGTATAGGAATAACCCAAATCTCAGCTGTAATGGGCAGCTGTGTTGCTGGTGGGGCATATTTACCTATAATGAGTGACGAAGCTTTAATTGTCGATAAAACAGGAAGTATCTTTCTGGCTGGAAGTTATTTAGTTAAGGCTGCGATTGGAGAAAGTATAGATAATGAAACACTAGGAGGCGCTTCAACACATTGTGAAATATCAGGAGTTACTGATTATAAAGCCAAAGATGATAAAGATGCTTTAGATACTATCAAGAATATCATAGATAAAATAGGTGATTATGATAAAGCAGGTTTCAATAGAATAGAATCTGTAAAACCTAAAGAAAAACCAGAAGATATTTATGGTATTTTACCAAAATCGAGAGCTGATCAATATGATATGTACGAAATCATAAAACGATTGGTAGATAATTCAGAATTTGATGAATATAAAGCTGGGTATGGCAAAACCATTATTACTTGTTATGCAAGAATTGATGGTTGGGCTGTTGGTATTGTAGCTAATCAACGTAAACTAGTAAAAACAAAACAAGGAGAAATGCAATTTGGAGGTGTTATTTATAATGACAGTGCAGATAAAGCGACGCGTTTTATTGCTAATTGCAACCAAAAGAAAATTCCACTATTATTTTTACAAGATGTTACCGGGTTTATGGTAGGTAGTAAAAGTGAACATGGTGGTATTATAAAAGATGGTGCTAAAATGGTAAACGCTGTAAGTAACTCGGTAGTTCCGAAGTTTACAGTTATTATTGGAAATAGCTATGGTGCTGGTAATTATGCTATGTGCGGTAAAGCCTATGACCCACGTTTGATTGTAGCATGGCCAAGCGCAGAACTGGCTGTTATGAGCGGAAATTCTGCGGCTAAAGTATTATTACAAATTGAAAAAGCCTCTTTAAAAAAGAAAGGAGAAACTATTACAAAAGAAAAAGAAGACGCTCTTTTTAATAAAATAAAAGATAGATATGATTCTCAAGTATCACCTTATTATGCCGCTGCCAGAATATGGACCGATGCCATCATCGACCCCTTAAATACGAGAAAATGGATAAGTATGGGAATTGAAGCAGCTAACCACGCTCCTATTGAAAAGAAATTTAATTTAGGAGTTTTACAAGTTTAACATATTCCTAATTTATTTAAAATCTTTTTTCTTTGAATTTTTTCTTGGCTTAAGTCAAACTTTTTAACAGCATAAACATGCTTAGGCTTTTCATATTTATCTAAAACATCAAAAACAGATGGGTCAATATCGTTGGAACTATTTTCAATAACTAAAATAACTTTTTCTCCTAGTCGTTCATCCTTTTCAGAAGCTATAAAAAACCTGTCTTTAATTTTATCTGTAAGTTTTTCTTCAACATTTTCAGGAAATATTTTTACTCCTCCAGAATTAATAATATTATCTAATCGTCCTAACCATTCAAATTCATCATCAGAATACAATTTTACAAGATCGTTTGTAATTATAGGGTGATTAGCTAAATGTCCAGACTCAATCACTAAGCAACCTCTATCATCTTTAGAAATTGATATATCGGGCAAAGTCTTAAAAATAGACTTCCCTAAAGCTGTTGTTTTTTGCTCAGTTTCAAAATTATTTAAAGGTCTCAAAGCTATGTGCGTAGCGGTTTCTGTCATTCCAAAAGTCTCAAAAACACATGCAGGACTATTTTGTATAGCTTCTATTAATTTGTTTGATACCTTAACACTTCCAACAATAACATTTCTAAAATTATCGATATAATGAAGTGAATTTTCTAATTGCATGGGTAACATTGCTACAAAATCATACTTTTTATTGCTTTTGAATATTGGATAAGATGTAGGTTCGATTAAATCTAATTCAAGACCTAATATCATAGCGCGAACCAACATCATTTTACCAGCAATAAATTTAGCAGGTAAGCAGTGTAATGCCTTATCCCCAGGAGTAAGATCGAAAAAATTTCCAGTAAATATGGAGGAATTAACCATAGTTTGCTTATCAACTTTTATCACTTTTGGCCTACCCGTAGTTCCAGTAGATTTTACTTTAATAAAACTCTTTTTATCTAACCAGTCTAATAAAAAATCTCCGATAGCCTCTTCATAAGGGAACCCTTCTTTAATAAAACTATAAGCTATTTCTCTAATATCATCTTGATTGTAATTAACGCCGTTAAGCTTAAACTTTAAATGTACTTTATTATAACTAGGTATCACGTAATTGTTGGTTTTAGTCTTTTATTTTTAATTTTCTTTTTCTGGTAATGTTACTTTCCCGAATAGCTTATCTTTCCAATTAGTCCATTTGTATTTTTTAGATAAAATTAAGAGAATTATTGGAAATACTACAAATACAGGCATAAATATATCTACAAATGCCGCCGCAGTTGGATCTGACATATCTTTCAAAATAGAATGAGTTTGAAATGCAGTCCAATCTGCTGTAACTAATAAGGAAGCAAATAAATTGTTCGCTGCATGAAACCCTAACGATAACTCCATCCCTTCATCCATCAAGGTTATAATTCCGAGAAACAATCCCGTTCCTATATAATAAACTAATAAAATGTTTCCTAATTTATCAATTTCCGGATTGGCAATATGAAGCATTCCAAATGTGAAAGAGGTAATTAATAAGGGCGCCCATTTATTTTTTAAAATCACTCCTATTCCTTGCATTAAGTAGCCTCGAAATAAATATTCTTCAAAACTTGTTTGTAACGGCACCATAATAATAGCAATAATAGAAAGAATTAAAAATGGTATCACCTTAAAATTAATCACATAATCTTCTGGAGACATCACGTAATCTATTAGAATAAAACTGCTTGAAATAAGTCCCCAAAGACAAAATATAAACCAAAAACGTTTCCAATCTATTTTCTTTCTTGAAGTTGTAAGTTGAATAAATGATTGATTATGTAAATATTTAGTAACCAACAACAACCCAATCAAACCAATGGCAAATGATAATAACATTAAAAAAAGGTTTAAGTTAGGCTCTAAAAGAGACATCATTTTTTTTTCATCTATATTTAAAAGACTATCCCCATTGTAATAAGATTTCAACATAACCGCCACTGTAAAAGGTATTTGTCCGATTATTATAGCTATGACTATTAAAATTAATCCAACTAAATAGCGCCACCATTCGTGAAACACATTAAAAGCTTGAGAGATATACATGTTTTATAAATTAAAATTCCAATTCTTGTTAATATTGTAGTGAAGTGCACCATTTTTAACCTCTAATGGCGATTCAAAATTATTAGTGAATAAACTTCCTGTTCCCAAGCCTTGTGGTAGTGCACTGTTTTTTGTGAACGTATATTGTGCAATCGCATTTAAACCAATATTGCTTTCTAAAGCACTGGTTATCCACCAACCAATTTTATTGTTTTTAGCTATTCTTATCCATTCATTACTGCCGTATAAACCACCAACTAAAGTGGGTTTTAAAATGATGTATTGCGGATTGATGTCTTTAAGTAAATTTTCTTTTTCCTCTTTTGAAAACACACCTATCAATTCTTCATCTAAAGCTATTGGTAATGGTGATTTTTCACAAAGTAGAGCCATTTCTTCTATTTGACCTTGCTTTATAGGTTGCTCAATAGAATGTAACTCTAAGTCTGATAATATTTTTAGTTTTTCTAGTGCTCCTGATGGAGAAAAGGCGCCATTTGCGTCCACTCGTAATTCAATATCGTTTAATGAAAACTGTTTTCTAATAGATTTCAAAATTTCAACTTCTGTATGAAAATTTATCGCACCAATTTTCATTTTAATACATGTAAATCCTGCTTCAATTTTATGTTGTACTTGCTGTCGCATAAAATCTTCTGTACCCATCCAAATAAGTCCATTTATGGAAATTGATTTTTTTCCTTTAGTAAAGTCCGAAGGATATATTTCAAATGGATTATTAGCTTCTAATGAGATAAATGCCATTTCTAAACCAAATTGAATGCTTGGAAATTCCGTTAATAATTGTAATAAAGCTTCTAAACCTAAATGAATATGAGCACAAGTCCATTGTAGTTTTTCTTCAAAATCTGGTCTATCATCTATTGAAAGCCCTTTAAACCTACCGCATTCACCAATCCCTAGTTTTTCATTATCTTTTATAATAATAAACCAAGTATCTTTTGTTTTTAAAAAACCTCTAGAAGTTCCGCTAGGTTGTTTAAAGTTTAAGGTGTATTTTTGGTAGGTTACTGATTTCACACGCCAAAAATACTTAATAATTTTTCATTTCTTAAGAAGAAATATATCTAAAAAAATTATAGTTCAATACTCTCTCCAATTTCTAAAAGCATCAAGTCTTTATTTTTATCAAAAAATTTACGCTTAGCTTCTTCGTGATTGATTTCTATATAGCCAAATGTGTCATAATGATAGCCTAATATTTTATCACAGTTAATAAAATCACTGGCAATAATAGCATCATCAATTCCCATTGTAAAATTATCTCCTATTGGTAAAATTGCTAAATCTAAATTAATAAACATAGGAATGAGCTGCATATCCATTGTTAAAGCCGTGTCACCTGCTATATAAATGTTTTTATGTTCGCCTTCAATAACAAACCCACCTGGTTGCCCACCATAACTTCCATCAGGAAACGATGAAGTATGAATGGCATTAACGTACTTCACATTTCCAAAATCAAAATCCCATTGACCACCATGATTCATAGGATGTCCATCAATTCCTAACTTTTCAAAATAGGATACAATCTCAAAATTTGAAACGACAATAGCGTTCGTTCTTTTAGCAATTGCTTCAACATCTAAAATATGGTCTTGATGTGCATGAGTTAATAAGATATAATCTGCTTTTAATTCTTCAATATTAATATGTGAAGCCTTTGGATTAGCAGATATATAAGGATCTACTAGAATATTAATATCTCCAACTTGTATTCCTAAAGATGCATGTCCCAAAAATGTGATTTTCATAAGTCTAAATAGTATTATTTTTTAAATAAGAAAAATACAAAAAATCTATAACAAATACCCTATTCCCATAAGGGTTGCTAAAAGAAATGTAGAAATAGCCACCTTTTTTAATTCTGGATCTAGCAATTTTAAATCTTGATTATTTTTTACTTTAATTACATGTAATAATAAAGGAATATACATAATCATAAACATGAGATTATATATAGATGTAAAATATAAAACTCCAAATAGGGCTGATAATAAAATAGCTAATAACACTAAAATATAGTGATATTTTTTCATATTCTTTTCACCTAGAATAATAGCTAATGTTAACTTTTTAGATTTTTTGTCTGATTCAATATCTCGCATATTATTGAGGTTGAGAACCGCTGTGCTCAATAAGCCAATTATTATGGCGGGTAAAATAGTTATATGATCGATGCGCTTTGCAAATAAGACGTAACAGCCAATAACACTTACCAAACCAAAAAATATAAACACAAAAATATCCCCTAAACCTCTATAGCCATAGGCTTTTTTTCCAATGGTATATTTCATAGCAGCTATAATGCTAGCTGTTCCTAAAATAAAAAAGGTCAATGCTAGAAAAAAATGTCGCGCTCTAAAAGATGTAAAAATTAATAACGTTGAAAGAATAATAGATATTAAAACTGATATTTTAATACCGTTAAACATTTTTTCCGGTGATATTTTACCACTTTGAATCGCTCTTTCTGGACCAATTCTATTATTGCTATCTGTTCCTTTAATACCATCTCCATAATCATTTGCTAGGTTTGATAAAATTTGAAAACTCAAAGTCGCTAAGATAGCTAGAGTACAGGTTTTCCAATTAAATACGCCATTGTATTCTGCTAAACAAGATGCTAAAATAATACCCGAAATTGACAAGGGAAGTGTTCTCAATCTCATTGCGGAAACCCATAGTGAAATATTTTTCATATTAAGGAATCCATTTTTTTTCAAAATTAGGTTTCCGTTTCTCAAGAAAGGCATTTCTACCTTCTTTTGCTTCATCTGTCATATAGGCTAATCGGGTAGCTTCACCGGCAAAAACTTGTTGTCCAACCATACCATCATCAGTTAAATTCATGGCAAATTTTAACATTTTAATTGAAGTTGGTGATTTAGCTAAAATTTCTTGAGCCCATTGATATGCTGTAGCCTCTAATTCGTCATGAGGAACAACAGCATTAACCATTCCCATATCAAAAGCTTCCTGTGCGGAATAATTTCTGCCTAAGAAAAAGATTTCTCTAGCTCTTTTTTGACCAACCATTTTTGCAAGATACGCTGATCCATAGCCACCATCAAAACTAGTAACATCTGCATCCGTTTGTTTAAAAATAGCATGCTCTTTACTCGCTAAAGTAAGATCACATACAACATGTAAACTATGGCCACCGCCAACAGCCCAACCTGGAACTACAGCAATAACGGCTTTTGGCATAAACCTAATCAATCTTTGTACTTCAAGAATATTTAATCGATGGTAACCATCATCTCCAACATATCCTTGATGGCCTCTGGCTTTTTGGTCGCCTCCACTACAAAAGGAGTAGACACCATCTTTTGTTGAAGGCCCTTCTGCAGATAGTAACACAACACCTATATTAACATCTTCTGTAGCATCATAAAAAGCATCAAATAACTCACTTGTTGTTTTTGGTCTAAACGCGTTTCTAACGTTGGGTCTGTTAAAGGCTATACGAGCAACCCCATTGCACTTTTTATAAGTAATATCTTCATATTCTTGAACGGTTACCCAATTTACATCTTCCATTTTCTATAATTTATTCAAAAATAAATTTTATTTTATTAATAGCTATGTATTAATTTAAAATTAAGCATTAAGTCCTATTCTTTTTAGGTATTTCAGGATTGAAAAATAAAAAGAAAATAACTTTGGTGGGCTCGGTCTTCGAGGAGTCCTTAACTTAATTTTTATATTTATATAAATATTTTAAAAACTAACGACTCAAATATTACATAATATGAATCAATAATTTTATTTTGTTGAATTTTCAATATAAAACGTACGCATAACTACGTATTTTTTAATAATTATTTAAGCATTAAGTTTGTAATATTGTAATTTTAATGTGTTAATTTTTAATATTTTGTAAAATTCACATACAATTAAAGCTTTGTTAACGATTAAAAACGTGTTTTGTCGATTTATTTTTTATATTTATTTTCAAGAAAAATCCCCTTTTCCATGATTTTAACAATTACCCTTTTAGGATCGTTTTTAGTAATGGTAAATTTCCTTCTATTGAAATTTAGTTGTAATAAAACTACTTCTTCAAAAGAAATAAACAAGAAACCTATCGTACCTAATACTAAGGCTACCAGTGAACTGGCTGATCAAGAGCTTGTGCCAACAGGTAGTTAGTTTTACTAAAATGTTTGTTACCAAACCAGAACCCTCTATTCGCGCTCAACGGAGATGGGTGACCACTTTCTAATATATGATGCTTATTAGTGTCAATCAATTTAACTTTCTTTTTAGCATAACCGCCCCAAAGTAGAAAAATTATGTTTTCTTTTTTATCGCTTATCGTTTTAATAATAGCATCTGTAAAAACTTCCCAACCCTTACCTTGATGACTACCTGCAGCGTGCGCTCTTACAGTTAACGTAGCATTTAGTAATAAAACACCTTGATCTGCCCATCTTGAAAGATTACCGCTATTTGGGTACTTAACTGCTAAATCGTTTTCCACTTCTTTAAAAATATTTTTTAATGATGGTGGATGCTTAATACCGTCATGAACAGAAAAACATAATCCATTGGCTTGACCAACATCATGATAAGGGTCTTGACCAATAATAACCACTTTAACGTCATCAAAATGGCAATGTTCAAAGGCGTTAAAAATTTGATTACATGGAGGAAAACATTGGTGCTTCGCATATTCTTCCTTTACAAAACCTGCTAAATCTTTAAAATATGGTTTCGAAAATTCGGATTCTAAATGATTCTTCCAACTATGGTGAATATTAACATTCATATGTATCAATAAAATTTATTCTAAATTAGCATTATCTTTATTTAAACAAAACTATATTCT
This sequence comes from Yeosuana sp., assembly GCF_057126245.1. NCBI lineage: Bacteria > Pseudomonadati > Bacteroidota > Flavobacteriia > Flavobacteriales > Flavobacteriaceae > Yeosuana > Yeosuana sp. Next base: position 27,356 of record NZ_DBNGMQ010000111.1, read on the forward strand.
TTGAAAAAACTTCAATTTCCAACCGCCCAAACTATTTTGCTTATCATAGCAGCTTTAGTTGCATTACTTACATGGATTGTTCCTGCAGGAAAGTACGATACATTAGTATATAATGCCTCAGACAATATGTTTATTTTAAACAGTCTCGAGAAACAAACATCAAAAGAAGCAACTCAGGAAACCTTAACGAATTTAAATATTAAAATTCCTATTGAAAAATTTACAGATGGTGATATTTGGAAACCTATAAATATACCAAACACATATAAAGAATTAGAAGCCAAACCGCAAGGAGTATTAGAATTTATCACCTCTCCTATTAAAGGTATTATTGAGGCTGCAGATATTATTTTTCTTGTTTTAATTATTGGTGGATTAATAGGAATCATGAACTTAACTGGTGCGTTTGATGCAGGGATAGCCTTTATGGCAAAAGCATTAGAAGGTCGAGAGTTTATTCTTATTATTTTAGTTACTTTTTTAATTTCTATAGGAGGTACAACCTTCGGATTGGCAGAAGAGACTATTGCGTTTTACCCTATTTTAATCCCTGTGTTTCTTGCTGCTAAATATGATGCTATGGTTGGTTTAGCTTCGATATATGTAGGTTCTTCCATTGGAAGTATGTGCTCTACCGTTAATCCCTTTAGCGTGATTATTGCATCAGATGCCGCTGGTATTAATTGGACATCTGGAATGACATTTAGAATTATCATGTATTCGTTGGGTACCCTTATTTGTGTTTTATACATTTTAAGGTATGCTAAACGTGTTAAAAATGATGCCTCAAAATCTATAATTTATGATCAAAAATTAGAAATAGAAGCGCTTTTTGGAAATATAACTCTAACTAATATAAATTTAACATGGAGGTTACGTCTTATTATATTTGTGTTTTCTATGAGCTTTATAGTGATGGTATATGGCGTGTCAATATTAGGATGGTGGTTTGCTGAAATGACAACTGTTTTTCTTGTTGGTGCCATTCTAATAGGTTTTATTGGTCGTATAAAAGAATCTGTTTTTATAGAAACGTTTGTTAAAGGTGCAGGCGATTTGCTTGGTGTTGCTTTAATTGTTGGGATAGCGAGAGGAATTACGGTTTTAATGAATGATGGTTTAATAAGCGATACCATGCTTTATTATGCTAGTAACATGACCAATGGAATGAATAAAGGCATATTTATTAATGCCATGTTATACATTTATGGTTGTTTATCATTTTTTATTCCTTCATCGTCTGGTATGGCGGTTTTAACGATGCCCATTATGGCGCCATTAGCAGATGGTGTTGGTATTGGAAGAGAAATGATTGTTAATGCCTACCAATTTGGAATGGGGTTATTTGCATTTGTAAATCCTACTGGTTTAATTTTAGCATCTTTAGCCATTGTAAAAGTGGGCTATGATAAGTGGATAAAATTCGTTTGGCCATTGGTGTTGATTTTGTTAGTTTTTACCATGATTATGTTAACGATTGCTACCATTTTTTAAAAACTATCTTAATTAAAAACTCTAACCATCATTTCTTTTAGTAAATCTCCTTGAGGAACCGCATTAGATTCAACACCTTTACTTTTAACATCAAATTCACGTAATGACGATATGATGGCACTAACTTTTTTCATAGGAAAATTATGTGCAGCTAATACATATTCATTCACAAAATAAGGGTTTATTTTTAATTTTGAGGCTACATTTCTGGGAGACTTATCAGCTAACCCATGAAATTGAAGTATTTGTGTAAAGAAGCTAAACAATAAAGAAACGGTTACCACCATTGGATTGTCCTTCGGATTAGCCGCAAAATAATTAATAATTTGATAGGATTTTACAACATTGCGTTCTCCGATAGCTTTGCGTAACTCAAAATTATTAAAATCTTTACTAATCCCAATATTCTCTTCAATAACTTCTGGAGTTATTTGACTCTCTTTTGGTAATATAATTTGAAGCTTTTCTAATTCATTATTAATTTTATTCAAATCTGTTCCTAAAAACTCTACCAACATTTGAGCTGCTTTTGGAGATATCGTATATTTTTTAGACACCAAAACTCTTCTTATCCAATCTGCAACTTGGTTTTCATAAAGCTTTTTACTCTCAAAGACAATCCCATTTTTACTGATTGTTTTATAAAGGGCCTTACGCTTATCAATTTTTTTGTATTTGTAATTAATGACTAAAATCGTTGATAATTGAGGGTTTTCGGCATAAGACACCAGTTTTTCAATCGATCGAGATAAATCCTGAGCTTCTTTTACAATAACGACTTGCCGTTCAGACATCATAGGGTACCGTTTTGCGTTTTCCACAATATCTTCAATAGTAATATCTCTACCGTATAAAACTACTTGATTAAACCCCTTTTCTTCCTCAGAAAGGACATTCTTTTCAATAAAATCAGAAATTTTATCAATGTAATAAGGCTCTTCTCCCATTAAAAAATAAATGGGTTTAATAAGTCCGTTTTTAATATCTGTAACTAATTGTTTGACGTCGTCCAAAATGCAAATATTTCAAATTAAAACATCCAAATTTCAAAAAAGCATATAGTTATTTGTTATTTGAATATTGTCGTTTAACTTTGATTATTCAAAAGTTAAAACGTGTTGCAAAAACTAAACTTTCCTAAGTTTTCGTTTCGATTCAAAAATAGCGAAAATAAAATTTCTATTTTCGATGTGATACGTAAAAGATTTGTTATTCTGCAGCCAGAAGAATGGGTTAGACAACATTGCATACATTATTTAATTGAAAACAAAGGCTATCCAAAATCTTTAATAAATGTAGAAAAGGAATTGAAAGTTAATAAGTTACGAAAGCGTTATGATATTGTTATTTTTAAACCTGATGGCACCATTTATTTAATTGTTGAATGTAAATCACCAACAATTGAAATTAATCAAAACACATTTGATCAAATTGCTCAATATAATTTAAATTTAAATGCCAATTATTTAATGGTTACTAATGGATTAAATCATTATTATTGTCAGATGGACTTTAAAGAAGAAAAATATCAATTTTTAAAGGATATTCCAGATTACCGAAAATGAAGATAGCTATTGTTATATTGAATTGGAACGGAAAAAAACTTTTAGAGCAGTTTTTACCTTCAGTTATAGAGCATTCAAAAGAAGCGACCATATATGTCGCTGATAATGGGTCTACAGATAATTCGATAGATTTTATGAAAGAGACATATCCGACTGTAAAGTTAGTAAATAATAATGAAAATAGCGGATATGCTAAAGGCTATAATGAGGCGCTAAAAAATGTGAATGAAGATATTTTGTGCCTACTTAATAATGATGTTGAAGTTACGAAAGATTGGTTAAAACCAATTATTGAAATATTTAGTGAGGAATTGAATACAGCCATCATACAACCCAAATTATTAGATTATAAGCACAGAGATACTTTTGAATATGCAGGAGCTGCTGGTGGTTTTATTGATAAATTTGGTTATCCCTATTGTAGAGGACGTATTTTTAATACAATTGAAAAAGATAACGGACAATACAATGATGTTGCTGATATTTTTTGGGCTTCAGGCGCTTGTTTTTTTATAAGAAACAATGTTTTTAAACACTTAAATGGGTTTGACGAAAACTTCTTTGCTCATATGGAAGAAATTGATTTGTGCTGGCGTACAAAAAATTTGGGTTTTGATGTGAAATACGTCGGAAAATCTGAAGTTTATCATGTAGGTGGAGCGACACTTAGCGTCATAAATCCAAAGAAAACCTATCTTAATTTTAGAAATAGTTTATTTACCTTAACTAAAAATGCTAAAGGAAATTTATTTTTTTTAATCTTAACACGATTAATTTTAGATGGGCTAGCTGGACTCAAATATTTGTTTGAATTTAAGTTTAATCATTTTTTAGCCATTATTCATGCTCATTTTAGTTTTTACGTTCAATTAAAGACCTTATTAATTCAAAGAAGCTCTTTTACAAAAAAAACAAAATATTACAAAAAAACATCTATTGTTTTAAGCTATTACGTATATAATAATAGACTTTACAAAAGTTTGTAAATAGTTAGTAAAAGTTTTGTTAAAATGCTAAAAACGACTGATTTTTATATACTTTTGTAATAATAACCCAATAAAAAAATTAATCCACTAAATAATTATGAAAAAACTTTTAGTTCTCAGCTTTTCAATTTTAATGCTTCTAAGTTCATGTGTTTCAAAGAAAGAATATACATCGTTAGAAGCTAAACAAAAAGAAACTCAAGATTTATTAAACACAGCTACAGTAAAATTAAACAGTTGTTTAGCAGACAAAGCTGCTTCAACTGCCAGAGCAACTGCACTTGAAGAACAAATTGCTGATTTAAGAAAAAGTAATGACAATTTACAGGTCTTATCATCAAAAGGTGCATCTAATGTTGAAAAAACGTTAGAAAGTATTAAAGAAAAAGAACTTAAAATTACACGCTTACAAGATGCGTTAACTAAGAAAGATAGTATCACTCTAGCTATTGTCACCAGTTTTAAACGTGAAGTTGGAATAAATGATCCAGATATTGAAATTAACGTTGAAAAAGGTGTTGTATTTATTTCAATTGCAGACAAGTTATTATTTCAAAGTGGAAGCTACAACGTAACTACCAGAGCAAAGGAAGTTTTAGCTAAAGTAGCTAAAGTTGTTAACAGTAAACCAGATTTTGAATGTATGGTTGAAGGACATACGGATAATGTACCTTACAGAAAAGAACCATTATTAGATAACTGGGACTTAAGTGTTAAACGATCTACATCTATTATAAGAGTATTACAGGAGTTAGGCGTTAATCCGAAACAATTAATTGCTGCTGGTCGTGCAGAATATGTGCCATTAGTATCAAATGATACAGCTGAAAACAGAGCTACCAACAGACGTACTAGAATTGTAGTATTACCAAAAATTGATCAATTCTATGATATGATAGAAAAAGAAATGAAAAATCTTTCTGCAGGAGATAAATAAAATCCTGATAAAAATAATTTTAAAGAGCTCAATCATCAGATTGGGCTCTTTTTTTGTCTTTGCCAAAGGAGGTCGCACAATATGTTACAAATCCTCGCTCTTGCCTCGCTGAGGGCTTTTCACTACTATCCCTATCGCGAAATACAACACATAACGAACTGATTAAATCCTTTAATGTATTACAAAATAACTTCAATTCTCCATTGCAAGGAAGGAACAACCAAAGTCATTTCATCAATTGAACCGTTATTACGGCACAGAGCCTAAATAAAATGTATAGTATGCTTTTTTAGCGAATGCGCCTTCTTGGGCATAGAGAAAATGACGAAATAATCTTATAAATGGAACTAAAACCAACAAGATTGCTTCCTTTCTTTCTCAATGACGCACACGACTTATAGATTACTTCACTTTAGTCTGGCTTGAGCGACAGTTGAAAGATTTGCGCTGACGAAAATGGCATACAGCTCATTAAAAAATCTCCAAACTCCCCTTGCCCTCTCTAACAATAATAGGCTCCTCTTCTGATAAATCGATAACCGTTGATGGTTCATTATCGCCATATCCGCCATCAATAACCAAATCAACTAAATGATCCCATTTTTCTAATATTAACTCAGGATCCGTAGTATACTCCAAAATTTCATCTTCATCTCTTATCGAGGTTGATATAATAGGATTACCCAATTGTTTTACAATCTCTAACGCAATATTATTGTTAGGTACACGAATACCAACTGTTTTTTTTTGTTTAAATGGATTTGGTAATGATTTAGCACCCGGAAGTATAAACGTATAAGGCCCTGGAAGAGCTCTTTTTAATATCTTAAACGTTGAAGTATTAATTTGCTTCACATAATCACTCAAATTGCTTAAATCATGGCAGATAAACGAGAAATTAGATTTTTCAAGTTTTACTTGTTTAATTCTGGCTACGCGCTCTAATGCTTTTAAGTTGGTTATATCACATCCCAAACCATAAACAGTGTCCGTAGGATAAATAATTAACCCCCCATTTTTTAGAATCTTAATGACCTTGTCAATTTCTTTTGGATTAGGGTTTTCTTCATATATTCTTAAAAATTCAGCCATAGAATTCCTTATTAATTAATTATATACAAATTAAGCACATTTTTAAATACTATTAAGTTTTGTTATTAAACTATTTAATTATGTAACAATTTGATGAAAAAATAGTCTTTTTAGTATGACGAAATTATTTTCATACTTTCTAATTTTCTTCTTTAGTATGCCTTCTTTATTTGCTTTGGATGGCACATTAAATACGATTACATTTCCCAAATCTGAAATATTAAATAGTAATACAACACGAATCCCTTTTAAGCTAATTGATCATCTAATAGTTGTAGAAGCCGAAATCTTAAATAAAACAGGCAACTTTATAATAGATACGGGGTCTGAAACACTTATTCTTAATAAGGTACATTTTCCTATGGTATATAAATATGATGAAAAAAGCAATCAAACGTCTGGCATTTTATCTGAAATTGACATAATCCATAAAAAAAGAGTTAAAGAATTTAGATTACAAAATTTTAAACTATTTGGTACAAATTCTGATATTATAAATTTATCGCACATAGAAAAAAGTAAGAATATCAGTATTTTAGGTGTTATTGGTTTCAGTATTTTAAAAGATTACGAAGTTTTTATCGATTTGTACTTAAATCAAATTACACTGAGTAAAATTGATCAATTTGGTAATAAACTCAACGAAAAAGTATATTTAGAAAAAATTGTTGATAGCATAAATTTTAAATTAAAAAATCATACCATCATATTAAATACTACGATTAATAAACAAAATCTTAAATTTGGATTAGATAGTGGTGCAGAATTCAATCAAATAAATAAAAGTATAAATAAAAAAGTATTAAAATATTTTGTTCCAAAAAAGAGATTGTTGCTATCTGGTGCCGCAAATAATCAAATAGAGGTTTTATTAGGAAAATTGTATCGTGTAAAGGTAAGTAAAACTGTTTATTTTGGTCCAATGTACACCATTCTAACAAACCTTAGTAATATGAATAAAGCGTTTGGAACTTATTTAGATGGTATTTTAGGTTATGAATTTTTTAAGCAAAAAAGAACGATCATTAATTATAAAAAAGAAAAATTATATTTTATTGATTACCCAAAAACAGCACATTGAAAAAACTGATTTTACATATTGTTTTTATTGTTGTCGCTTTAACAAGTTTCACATCAATTGCTCAAGATTATCCATATAAAGGGTATAGAATTGAGGGTGATGATGTTGTGTTCTCTTTTCATAAAAATGATTATAAAAAAGCATCAGCAGATAACATTAATTTTAAACGTGATTTTGATGATATTGATATTGAAAGTGTTGTGGTATCTGGTCAATTTAATGATTGGTCTAAAGATAAATGGCAGATGGATAAAATCAATGATTCTATCTATGAGCTTCGAAAAAAATTAATAGATTTTACGGATGAATTTTCTTGGGAGTTCAAATTCGTGATAAACAACACCTATTGGGCAGAACCTTCAAAGAACGATATAAACATATCACCGGCTCAATCGAAATATGGCTTTAATTTTCATACCTATAATTTAAAGCTATTTACGGCTTACCCCGATAAAAACGGAAATGTACAATTTAATTTGAAAGGGTATGAAAATGCAAGAAAAGTTATTTTATCTGGAAGTTTCAACAGATGGAGTGAAGATCTTTTTATAATGAATAAAACAGATGAAGGTTGGCATCTTACATTGCAATTAAAACCAGGTGAATATCAATATAGGTTTATTGTGGATGGGAAGTGGATGGAAGACCCAGATAATATTGATAAAGTTGTCAATGAGTTTGGTGAAAACAACTCTCATATAAATATAAAAGAATATACTGCATTTAAACTTAGTGGTTATACTGATGCTCGTGAGGTTATTTTAACAGGAAGCTTTAATAATTGGGACGAACATGAAATTAAAATGCTTAAAATGGATGATGGTTGGAAGTATGTAATTCCCTTATCCGGAGGTAAACATCATTACAAATTTATTGTTGATGGTGAATGGATTGTTGATCCTAACAACTCTGTTATGGAATATGATGATAACGGACACATCAATTCTGTGTGCATGATTAAATAAGGCTAACCTATCACTTCTAATTTTGCAAAACGCAACAACAATTTTTTAACACCCCCATTTTCAAAATTAATTTCAGCTTTTATATCAGCGCCTACACCTTCAATTTTAATAACCTTACCATTTCCAAAACGAATATGTTTAACCAAATTACCAACCACTAAATTACTATCGAACAAGTTCGTGTTTCCGGTGGTTTTTGTGACGGGTTTTAGATTCTTAGGTGTAGTTACCTGAAACTTTTCAGCATCAGCATTTGAAGCACTTCTCTTTTGTAAAACAGCCTTTTTTGCCGGCTTAAACCTAATTTTATTAGGTTCAACATCTCCAAAAATGTTCGCATCTAGCATGGGATTAAAACGTCTTTCTTCTATGGGCGTTGTGTTTTCTATATATTGCTCGTCAATTTCTTCTATAAAACGGCTAGGTTCAGAATCTATCAATTTTCCCCAACGGTATCTTGACAACGCATAGGTTAAATACGCTTGTTTTTCGGCACGTGTGACAGCTACATAAAACAATCTACGTTCCTCCTCCAGTTCACTTCTTGTATTCATACTCATAGCACTTGGAAATAAATCTTCTTCCAGTCCAACAATATAAACATAAGGAAACTCTAAACCTTTTGCCAAGTGAATGGTCATCAAGGCCACATGATCAGAATCCCCTTTATCAGCATCTAAATCGGTTGCAAGAGCAACATCTTCAAGAAACTCAGCTAATGATCCTGTTGTATCAGCCAATTCTTTTTGACCTTCAACAAAATCTTTCATACCATTTAAGAGTTCTTCAATATTTTCCATTCTTGTTACACCTTCTGGTGTTCCATCTTTATTGAATTCTCTAATTAAACCACTGGCACGGGTAACATGCTCTGCTAACTCAAAAACATCGGCTGTTTTATTGAGTACCTGAAAACTTTCAATAAGGGTTACAAAATTCTGAAGTTTTGTCTTGGTACCTGAATTCACATTGACTTCGGTTTTATCAATATGTTTGATGACTTCAAAAATGGTCTTTTTATAACCATTTGCCGCAACAATTAATTTATCAACTGTTGTTTGTCCAATTCCTCTTGGGGGAAAGTTAATAATACGCTTTAAAGCCTCCTCGTCGGCGGGATTAACAATCAGCCTTAGATAAGACAAGACATCTTTAATTTCCTTGCGCTGATAAAAGGATAATCCCCCGTAAATCCTGTAAGGAATATCACGCTTTCGCAAAGCATCTTCAATAGCACGAGATTGCGCATTGGTTCTATATAACACTGCAAAATCACTGTTTTTCAATTGATGTTGCATCTTATTATCCCATATAGTACTCGCCACAAAACGTCCTTCATCACCATCTGTTAAGGATCTATTGACTATAATTTTATTGCCCTCGTCATTAGCTGTCCAAACTACTTTATCAAGTTTAGTTTCATTTTTATCAATAATAGAATTAGCTGCATTAACTATGTTTTTTGTAGAACGATAATTTTGCTCCAAACGAAAAACCTTCACATCATCATAATCTTTTTGAAAGTTTAAAATATTATTGATATTCGCACCACGAAAGGCATAAATACTTTGTGCATCATCACCAACCACACAAATATTCTGAAATCTATCAGACAACGCTCTAACAATTAAATACTGCGAATGATTGGTATCTTGATACTCATCAACCAAAATGTATTTAAATCTGTTTTGGTATTTCATCAACACCTCTGGAAATCGCGTGAGTAACTCATTTGTTTTCAATAACAAATCATCAAAATCCATAGCACCAGCTTTAAAACACCTGTCTACATATTCTTTATAAATATCACCTAATTTTGGGCGTCTTGCCATGGTGTCCGCTTCAACCAATTCTGGATTTTGAAAATAGGCTCTAACTGTGATTAAACTATTTTTGTATGATGAAATTCTAGAACGCACTTGCTTATACTTATAGATATCCTTATCAAGACTCATTTCCTTAATAATGGATGCAATCAACCTATCAGAATCTTGAGTATCATAAATGGTAAAATTACTTGGATATCCGAGTTTATCGGCTTCACTTCTCAAAATTCTTGCAAATACGGAGTGAAACGTACCCATCCATAAATTTTTTGCTTCGCTATTACCAACTATATTAGCGATACGCTCTTTCATTTCACGAGCCGCTTTATTGGTAAAAGTGAGTGCTAAAATATTAAAGGCATCGACACCTTGATTCATTAAATAAGCAATACGAAACGTTAATACACGTGTTTTTCCAGAACCCGCACCTGCAATAATTATCATAGGGCCATCTTTTTGTAAAGTTGGCTCTAATTGTGCTTCATTTAACTGACTTAAATACTTCTCCAAAGGTTATATAATTTTACGATGTGAAAATAACTATAGTTATGCTTTTAATCGAGTAGATTTATCAATAATTATAAACAATTCTAATTCTTACAGGATTCCTTTATTTTATATATTTTTATAAATCAATTATCTTTTTTTGGTTTCTAAATTTATTTTTTATATCTATTTCTTAATGGTAATGGCCTTTAATTGTTTTATATATTATAGCTTTTCGAGATATCTTTTTTTTAAAGACATATCGGTATGCTAACCCAAAGCATATGGTTACAAAATAGAATTAATCCAACTTTAAAATCTGAACGACTGGCTGCATATTTTAAACGCTATAGAAAAGAATTTATTAAAATTACGTACGTAGCAAGTTACGAGCATCCCTAACAGATTAAAATGACCAACATAAAAATAAATGATGATGACTAAAATATTCAAATACATTAAATATGACATTTGGGAACGAAAAATAAAAGTCCCTTTTGAAAATATGCAACAATTAAAAGATTGTTTATATTTGGGTGGTTTTTATAGAAAAAATTAAAATTTAAAAAATGGAAGTAAATCGTTTATTTGACCTGATTTTATATACTGTCCCTTCTTTAATAACAGGGCTTATTGCTTATTATTTTTTTAAAACTCATACAAACAATGAAGATGGCAGAAGACGCTTTTTATTAAAAAAAGATATGCAAGTAGAGTCTTTGCCATTACGATTACAAGCTTATGAGCGTTTAACTATTTTTTTAGAAAGAATAAAACCTTCAAAATTATTAATAAGAGTAACTCCAAACACCTCAAATAAAGAGGAATATGCATCCTTAATTATACAAAACATTGAACAAGAATTTGAACATAATTTATCGCAACAAATTTATATCAGTGATAAATGTTGGAGCATAATTAATGCTTCAAAAAATACCACGATTCAATTAATAAGAAAAGCTAGTTTACTTGAAAAAACTGATACTGCCAACAAACTTCGCGAAGTCGTTTTAACCGAAATGATGGAGCGACATGCTCCTAGTGATACTGCGCTGTCTTTTATAAAAGAAGAAGTGAATGATCTATGGTAATATTACTTATTCCTCAATTCATTCATTTCTAAACCATTTTGATTTCTTCCCTTTGCATAATCAAAACCTTGCTGCCACCATTTTATCATTAATTTTTTACTAAAAATCAAAGAATTTTCAGTAAGCTGCGTTGGTGTATAATATAAATTAAGTTTTACATTTTTATGAGCTGCGGCCAACTTGCCAATTGCAATATCTCCCTTTTCAACCTGATCTAACAAATGACCAAACAAACTAATTAGTAACGAAAAAGGATTTTTACCAAGCACCTTATTGTATTCTAAATTTTCACTTTCTAAGACAATCGCATCAACTTCAGTTGCACCCCTTAAAATAGCTTCTCTAATGGGTATAACGCAACCTAAACCACCATCGGCATATTCAAATCCATTTCGTGTGGCTAATGACATAAATGGTATGTAATTACAAGAAATCCAAATCCAATCACAAAATTCTTCATAGCTAAAGTCTTTAATAGACTTATACTCTACTCGATTTTTTGATAAGTTAGACACGGTTACAACAACATCTTGCTTCGTTTTTCTTATAATATCATATTCTTCTATGGTAAAATTTTTAAAGATGTTTCTTCTTAAAGCTTTACTCTCTCCAAAGGTTCTCTTCTTTCGAATAAACTGCAAAACAGAATTAAAATAATTTATAGTTACGTACTCTCGATTATCCTTTTTCCGCTGAATAAAAGGGTTGATACTAAAAATAGTTTTTTGATTGACATTGGTAAAAATATCATATACTTTAGGAATATTATTTATGGCGAGGTGTGGGATTAACAAACTACCTGTAGAGGTTCCTAAAAACATATCGTACTCATGTTTTTTCTCTTCCATAAGGTATTGCGCAACACCGCCTGCAAATGCTCCTTTACTGCCTCCACCAGACACTACTAATGCTTTCATTTATTACTATTTATTATTCTATTAAAGTGAAGTGAATACCCTTTTCTGATATGTTGTCTAGCTAACGATTTAAAAAATAAGTTTTCATAATTAGATTTCTATGGGGCTTACTTCTTGATTTTTATGCTGCGCAAAATTGTAGCCACTTTGCCACCATTCTGTCATCTTATCTTTATTAAAAATTAATGAATTTGTCGTTAATACGGTTGGAGTAAAATAAAAATTTATGACCGTATTATTATGAGTTGCTACATATTTACCAATTTTAATATTTTGAGATTCAATTCGGTCTAACATAAAACCAAACATGTTAGTTAATAATGAAAAAGGGTTTCTAGATGGCATTCTATTTAATTGAGTCACTTCTGTTTGTAAAATTATCGCATCAACTTCTGTTGCTCCACGACTAATTGCCTCTTCAATAGGCACCATACTTCCCAAGCCTCCATCAGCATATTCACAACCATTTTTTTTAACTAGTGTCATAAATGGCGTATAATTACACGAAATCCAGATCCACTCTACAAACTCATCATAATCATAGTCTTTTAAACACTTATACTCTACCTGATTTAAAGATAAATTTGACACCGTAACCACGATGTCTTTCAATGAATTCTTTAAAGTTAAAAAATCATCTTTTGATAATGTGTTTTTAATGAGTTTTTTTAAATTCTGACTTTCGCCAAAGGTTTTACTCCCTCTTAAAAAATTCAATAATACACTGAAATGATTAATAGCAATATTCTGTTTACCGTGCTTTTCTTTAATAATAAACGGACAAACGTTAAAAATACTTTCATTAGTAACATTTGTATAAACCGATTTAATTTTTTCAATATTATTTAGAGCTAAATGAGAGACTAGCAAACTCCCTGTAGAGGTTCCAATAAATAATTGATAATCGCGTTTTAGCGCTTCAATAAGATATTGCGCCACGCCGCCTGCAAAGGCACCTTTACTACCGCCACCAGAAATAACTAATGCATTCATTTTTTTATTAATTATTCTTTAGTCTCTGAAATTTCAGATAACATGCTTTTTGCAAATTTAGAAAAACGCCAATTATGATGCTGTGTTGCTTCTCGCAAATTGGCTTTACAAATAGAATCACATGCTTGCATTGCGCTTAAATACTGAAATGCATTTTGCCTAATATTGAAATCATATCTTGGTTTCGTGTAATTTCTTAATTCTTCAAAATACACATCGTTATTACCAAATTCAAATTCAGGTGTGTTTAAGGTTAATGCCAACCAAAGCATTCGTACATTTTTATCGTTAAACCCATAAACACCTTTTGTTTTTCCTAAATATTCTTTCCTGCTTTCAGGAAAATTTTTCCAAAGATTGTAGAGAGCTATTTCCATAGTAAGATACGATTTATCATCTAAAAGTGTCTCATAATCTTGTTTCAAATTTGAAGGGACCGCAACTAATGATTTGGCGATTGCTTGACGAGTTTTAATGTCATCTGTTAAAAATGTAGATTTAGAAATGTTATTTTTTAAACTTTCAACAATTCTTTCTTTATAAAACGAATCATTTTGATTTAATAAAAATAATTTACAAATTTCAGGAGTTTCTTTACAGTCATATTGGAGATATTGCTTGATAGATGTTGAATTCAACTCTAAATTTTCTATAATCCCATCAAAGTTAAGAACATCACTCTCTAACCAAAGTGTGATAAATGATTTTAAATCTCGTCCACTCGTCTTTTCTACTTCATTTATAAAATCTTCAGTTTCAACATTTTTAAACTGGTGTTTTTGAAGATAATTTTGTATTGCTTTTTTAAAAGGTTTATCCCCAACTTTTTCACGAAGCATATGTAATACCAAGGCGCCTTTTTTATAAAACGTCGTACTGCTCGATTTTGGATTTAGCAAAGAAGTGCTTTGTCCAGCTTTATCTTGCTCTAATAATTCTTGAGCGTATTCAAACAGTCTCCAATAATAATAATCGTTTCCAAATACGCTTCGTTCTGCTAGTAACGCATAGTAGGTTGCAAATCCTTCTTGCAACCAATGGTGTGTTCCCGAGGTTTCCGTCACCAAATCACCAAACCATTGATGTGCGAGTTCATGCGCATTGACGTTTACGTAATTTTTATCAACAAAGGCTATCGAATCAACTACAAAAGCATCGGAAAAAATAGTAGTGGTCGTATTTTCCATACCTGCATACAAGAAATCTTTTACAGGGACTTGCTTATAATTTTGCCATGGATATGGAACACCAATTTCTATTTCTAAAAAATCAAAGATTTGTTTTGTATAGCGATATGTTGGTTCAAACTTTAGAGAATCTTCTGGGTAATAATACATTTCTAATGGAATACCACTGCTAGAGTAGGTAACTTTTTTATCGTATTTACCTATTGCTAAAGCTACTAAATAGCTCGACATGGGGTGTTGCATATCGTAATGCCAGGCTATTGTGGAATCGTTAATTTGTTTATTGGTTAATTTACCATTAGCAATAACGTCATAGTTTTTATCGAAAGTGATGTTTAAATCGAACTCGACTTTTTCATTCATATCATCAAAACTAGGTAACCAATTACTCGTGTATTTCCCTTGTCCTTGAGTCCATATTTGCCGGTTACCATTTTCAATACCCCAATCTATAAAATATATAGATTTTTTTGGCGATGCTTTATAATTGAATGACAATTGATACAATGAATCCTTTTTAAACTCGTATTTCAACCATAACTTTTTACCATCATTTGAATACGAAATAGTTTCATTACTTAATGAAACGTTTTCAAAGGTCATGTTTATGGCATCAACAAAAATAGAATCAATATCTTTTAAAATTTGAAACTCATAAGTAATAGTTCCCCCAACTTCATGTTTCTTTATATCTCCAAAAACAAGATTAGCTTTAGCCGTTTTAAAATCTACATATTGACTTTGTTGGGCTATCGAAAATTGAATACCAAAAAAAAATATTATAGTTATAAAACGATTCATATAAAACATACAAAAAATGAAACTACATACTGTGAAACTCAATTAGATTAGCTTCATAATATTGGTCTCCTAATTTTGATAATAAATTTTTAATAATATTACTATCACCATCTGTTGCTATAGCAGAATAGCCCGTATTATTCAGTTTTCCTAATCGTAAATCTATAATATTAATATGCTTTGAAGCTAAAGCAGATAGCAATATCAAAAGAACACCCGGCGCATTATGATGTTTCGTAAGTATTACTTTTTCTTTTAATGCCAAATTTAGTTTAACACCATCCATTTCTAATAAGTAAACACCCTCGCTATAATAATTTGGTAGTTCTGCATTTTCTTTATAGGTCAATTTTTTAAAGAGACCAGCATCCGTTCCTTTAATAAAATCAATCGCATTTATAACGTTACCGTTATCACTTTCAATAGATAAAAACGCCATAGCAGTGCCATCATTATTAGATTTTAATCGGGCAGTTTCCACATTAATACCTTCTGACGCCAAGGTGTTAAACAATGATGAAATGACACCAGGTTCATCTAAATGTTCCGAAAACAATCCATTTACCTTTTGATTCGTCATTTTAGGGATCTCATTGGTAATCGTAATTGACTTACCCCATTTTCTAATTCTAATGGCATTGTAATCCCCCATACCTGTCGCATTCTTATAGATGTCAACAAATTCTAGAAACGAACCTCCAAATGAGAAATCAGGAATAATCCGTCTTTGATCACTATCTAATCGCTGGTTTAACAATTCAATCCCTTTGTTTAAAACGGTATATTTCACTTTTAACTCGTGGTCATCAAAAATCGTCCTGTTTTCTGGAATTAATTTGGAATAGCTTACATAACTCTCGTAACCTGCTTCCCGAATATACTCTAAGCTTTCCTGAAAGTTTAACCCGTAATAACGTACATGATGTGTATCTGTACCAACACAAACTGGAATATGCAGTTCGTTAGCTCTGCGCAATATACCCTGAACAGGATACACACCTACACCTTTAAATTTACCAGCCATATTAACATCTAGAGACAAGTTGCGGTCTGCAATCAATTCTAAAAGTGTTCTAAACTTATTAGCTAATGGATGAGAACTGGTTTCAAAATTCATGAGAGCGTCGGGCATATCAACATTAAGCTTTGGCAAATCAATATGACCAATAATCTGAATCATATCGCCAAAGCATTCAATCATTTGTATCATTTCATTAAAATAGCCATCCCAATAAGCTTCTAGGCTACCTCGCATTTTAAGTAACTCAAGAGCTTCTTCTTTAGAACCATCATAAGGCAATCCTTCAGGAGCAAAATGAACAGATCCAATCACATAATCGGCATCTTCGGCCTGAAAAATCTTTGATCTACTCCACTGTAACCCTAAATCTGGCCCCATCCATTCTAATTCTACACCATATTTAATGTTAATTTGGCCATTATATTTTTCACGAAGATTTGCAATACGTTTTGGATAATTTAAATACGATTTATTACCGCGAATAAATTTTACATTGGTATCTCTTTCGGCAATGTATCTAAAATTAGTTAAACGTGGCGAATGAATTATGAAGGTGATACTAGGATGTTTAGCTTCAATGGCTTTATCAACAATATCTTCCAACCTATCAATACCATGCTTAACATGATCCTGTTCTGTACCAGCATGAATTCCATGTGTTTCCCAAATAAATTCGTTGAGTTTTCTCATTAATAATTATAATTAATTATGATTTTAAATTTCAAATTTAACTATTGAAATAGAATAACGCGCTAAAAGTGTATTGTTTTCAAGATTTTTTAAAAAGAAATCTTTAATACAGATAAAAATAATCTAAATCTAATAAGATATTAAGAAATGTGCATTCTAAAAATTATTTAATTCACACAGAGATGACAAAAGAACACCTTATCTAACATGTATAACAATAAGTAAAAGCAATAGATTATAAATGCTTACAATATGTGTTTAAACTTTTAATTGAATTGTTTAAATTCGTCTTCTATGAATACCAATCTTCAAACTCCTATTGATTATTTAAAAGGCGTTGGGCCCAATCGAGCCGATTTACTTCGTAAAGAACTAGGTATTCATACTTATCAGGATTTAATCAATCTGTTTCCAAACAGGTATATTGACAGAACACATTACTATAAAATAAATCAATTACAAAGAAACTCATCCGATGTTCAAGTTACTGGCGTCATCATAAGCTTACAGAACGCCGGTGAAGGTCGCTCAAAGCGTTTAATTGCAACTTTTAAAGACGATACAGGTGTTATGGAATTGGTTTGGTTTAGAGGTCATAAATGGATTAGAGAGAGCTTAAAACTAAATAAGCCCTATGTGGTTTTTGGAAAAACTAATTGGTTTAACAATAAGTTTAATATGCCCCATCCAGAAATGGAACTTCTTGAAGAACACCAGAAGAATCTTCAAAGTGTGATGCAACCAGTATATCCCTCAACTGAAAAACTATCAAATAAGGGTATTACAAATCGCGTCATTATAAAAATCATGCAGCAATTATTTTTAGAAGCTAAAGGAAGGTTTACTGAAACGCTATCTGATGATTTAAGAAACAATTTAAAACTCATTAATAAAAGTGAGGCTCTGTTTAATGTGCATTTTCCAAAAAATCAAGAGCTTTTAGCGAAGGCACAATACCGATTAAAGTTTGAAGAATTATTTTATATTCAACTACAATTAATAATCAAAAATCTTATTCATAAATCAAAAATAAAAGGCTATCCTTTTAGGAATGTAGGTTCTTATTTTAATACGTTTTATAAATCATATTTACCCTTCGAATTAACCAATGCACAAAAGCGAGTTCTAAAAGAAATTAGAGCAGATTTAGGAAGTAATGCACAAATGAATCGACTTTTGCAAGGCGATGTAGGTTCCGGAAAGACCATAGTAGCACTAATGTCAATGCTAATAGCACTTGACAACGGTTTTCAGGCCTGCTTAATGGCGCCGACTGAAATTTTGTCAGTCCAACACTATAATGGACTCAAAGAACTATGTAATAAATTGAATATCAGTATCTCATTACTTACTGGATCAACTAAAACTTCAAATAGAAAAAAAATTCATAAATCTTTAGAAAATGGGGAATTACACATCTTAATTGGTACCCATGCTCTACTTGAAAACAAGGTGAAATTTAAAAATTTAGGCCTTGCCATCATTGATGAACAACACCGATTTGGAGTTGCACAACGCAGCAAATTATGGCATAAAAACACATTTCCGCCGCATGTTTTAATTATGACCGCTACCCCTATTCCACGTACTTTGGCCATGTCGGTTTATGGTGATTTAGATATCTCTGTGATAGATGAATTACCACCAGGAAGAAAGTCAATAAAAACAGTTCATAGATATGATAAAAATCGGTTGAATGTTTTTAAATTTATGAAGGATGAGATAAAGAAAGGAAGACAAATTTATATAGTCTATCCATTAATACAGGAAAGTTCTGCCATGGATTATAAAGATTTAATGGATGGCTATAAAAGTATTTCAAGAGACTTCCCATTACCAGATTATCAAATATCCATAGTACATGGTAAAATGAAACCTGCCGATAAAGATTATGAAATGCAGCGCTTTATAAAAGGCGAAACACAAATTATGGTCGCAACCACTGTGATTGAAGTTGGCGTTAACGTTCCTAATGCTTCAGTCATGATTATTGAAAGCGCTGAACGATTTGGATTATCTCAGTTACACCAGTTACGAGGGCGCGTTGGTCGTGGGGCTGAACAGAGCTACTGTATATTAATGACGAGTCATAAATTAAGTAATGACAGTAAAACACGCTTAGAAACCATGGTTAAAACTAATGATGGTTTTGAGATAGCGGAAGTTGATTTAAAATTGCGTGGTCCCGGGGATATTATGGGAACACAACAAAGTGGCGTTTTAAATTTAAAAATTGCTGATATTGTTAAAGACAAAGATATATTTCAATTGGCGAGGTATCATGCCAAAAATATATTAAAACTCGACCCTTCACTTAGGCGTCCTGAGAATAAAAACATCATAGAAACCTATAAACAATTAGGTAAATACAAAAACATTTGGAATTACATTAGCTAATCACGCTAGTAATTAGATAATTTGTGTTTTCAAACTTGATAATTATCATGTTTTAATTATTAAATAATACATAATTTTGAATATAATAAAATTATTAGGGGTTATTTACGTGTAAAATTATCAATATGGCAAAAGTTAAAGGTGCGATAGTAGTTAATACAGAAACTTGTAAAGGCTGTGAAGTTTGTATTCCTGTGTGTCCTGAAAAAGTTATTGGTATGTCATCAGATGTTAACAGAAAAGGATTTCATTTTGCCTATATGGAACATCCGGAAGACTGTACAGGATGTATTAACTGTGGTTTGGTGTGCCCTGATAGAGCTATAACAGTATATCGTGTTAAAACGTCTGAATAATTTAAGAAAAATTATATGTCAGAATTAAAATTAATGAAAGGAAATGAAGCATTGGCTGAAGCTGCTATTAGAGCTGGAGTTGATGCTTATTTTGGTTATCCTATTACGCCGCAATCTGAAGTCATTGAATATTTAATGACCGAGCGTCCTGAAAAAAGAACCGGTATGGTTGTTTTACAGGCCGAAAGTGAAGTGGCAGCCATTAATATGGTATATGGTGCCGCTAGCACTGGAAAAAAAGTAATGACATCATCTTCAAGCCCAGGTATATCGCTAAAACAAGAAGGTATTTCTTATATGGCTGGGGCAGAATTACCAGCCGTGATTGTAAATGTAGTAAGAGGTGGTCCCGGGCTAGGAACGATACAGCCATCGCAGGCTGATTATTTTCAATCTGTAAAAGGTGGTGGTCATGGCGATTATAAATTATATGTCCTTGCTCCTGCTTCGGTTCAGGAAATGTCTGATTTTGTAGCAGATGCATTTGATATTGCTTTTAAATATAGAGCACCTGTTCTAATCCTTTCAGATGGACTTATAGGACAAATGATGGAAAAAGTTGCTCTTAATAATCAACTAGACAGAATTACAGATCAAAACCTTATAAAAAACCAAGGTAGTTGGGCAACTACAGGAAAAAAGAATAGAAATAGAAACATTATAACATCACTTGATCTTCAATCTGAAAAAATGGAAGCTAGAGTGCATAGACTTCAAAAGAAATATGACCAAATGGAACTTGAAGATTTACGCTATGAAACCATACAATGTGATGATGCTGAATACTTAATTGTTGCATACGGATCAAGCGCCAGAATAAGCCAAAAAGCTGTTGAATTAGCTCGCAAAAAAGGTATAAAGCTAGGTTTATTAAGACCTATTACACTATTTCCTTTTCCTAAAAAACAATTATTCGACTTAGCCGACCAAGTTAAAGGTATTCTAAGTGTTGAATTGAATTCTGGTCAAATGGTTGAAGATGTGAAACTTGCAGTTGAACATAAAGTTCCTGTAGAACATTTTGGACGAACCGGAGGCATTATTCATACACCAGAAGAAGTCTTAGAAGCTTTAGAACAAAAAATTATAAAACATGGAGATTTTAGATATCATAAAACCTGAGAATCAAGTATTCTGTAAAACTAAACTCATGACAGATACGACTTTGTCGTATTGTCCGGGTTGTGGTCATGGTACTGCGCATAATTTAACTATGGAAGTGATTGATGAAATGGGTATTGTTGAAAATACCATCGGTGTTGCTCCTGTGGGCTGTTCAGTATTAGCTTATGATTTTATGAATATTGATATGACACAAGCTGCCCACGGTCGAGCACCAGCAGTCGCTACAGGAATTATAAGAACATGGCCTGAAAAATATGTGTTTACATATCAAGGAGATGGTGATCTTGCTGCTATTGGTACAGCTGAAACAATTCATGCCTGCAACAGAGGAGAAAATATCGTCATTATTTTTGTGAATAATGGTATTTACGGGATGACAGGAGGACAAATGGCTCCTACTACTTTAGAAGGAATGCACACCTCTACGTCTCCTTACGGAAGAGATATCAAAAACATGGGTAGTCCATTAAAAATAACAGAATTAATAGCCAATCTTCCGGGTGTTTATTATGTTACAAGGCAATCCGTTCATACACATAAGCATGTTAGAAAAACCAAAAAAGCAATAAGAAACGCTTTTGAAAATACACGCTTAAAAAAAGGACTTTCATTTGTTGAAATTGTATCCAATTGCAATTCTGGTTGGAAAATGACTCCTAATGAGTCTAATATCTGGATGGAAGAACATATGTTTCCTTACTTTCCGTTAGGCGACATCAAAGTAAATGGTAAATTAAAATAAGAATCATGTCTGAAGAAATAATTATAGCAGGGTTTGGTGGTCAAGGTGTTTTGTCAATGGGTAAAATTTTAGCCTATTCTGGTATTATGCAGGACCAGGAAGTAAGCTGGATGCCATCATACGGACCGGAAATGAGAGGTGGAACCGCAAATGTTACTGTTATCTTAAGTGATGAAAGAATAAGTTCTCCGTACTTAAAAGTATATGACACTGCCATCATTTTAAATCAACAATCTATGGATAAATTTGAAAGCACTGTTAAAACTGGCGGTATTTTACTTTATGACACGAACGGAATTTCACATCATCCAACGCGAACAGATATTAAAATCTATCAAATTGAAGGAGCTAAATTAGCAGCGGAAATGGGTAACAAAAAAGTTTTTAATATGATTATTCTAGGTGCCTTCTTAAAAATAAAACCTATCGTAAAACTTGAAAACGTTTTAAGTGGATTAAAAAAATCGCTTTCTGAACGATATCATCACCTTATTCCTCTAAATAAAGAAGCAATTACCATGGGAATGAATCATCTAAAGGTTTTTAACGCAGATGAACAAATTGTACATACTTAAATGATTTAAAGATTTAAGCTTTCTAAAAAAAGCCCTATTCTCATAGGGCTAAAAACAAAATTGTTAGTTTTTTGATTGATTTGTTGATTTGCTTTTATCAATTTAGTTACTAATCACTTCGCTCAGTGTTAGTGTTTTGTTAAAGCATATACTAAAACTGTTAATAAACTATTTGTTAAGATATTAAATAGTCAATACAGAAATTTACATATCATAGGTTTTTATTATTTCGAAAAAGGAATTATAAATTATCACTCTTTCAATAAGGATTCAATAAACCCATTAAATTCCGTTTTAAATTCGGTAAACTTTTCTCCCGTAGCCGGACCATTAAACCCCGTATGTATCTTTCTAACCTTTCCTTTCTTATCGATATAAATAGTTGTAGGATAGGATAAAACATGATTTAACATGGGTAGCTTTTCTTGTGCCTTTGTTTTACTTGAACTACCAACTTGAGCTAATAATAAAGGATATTCTATTGACAGGTTTTTTTTTAACCGTGATATATTTTTAAAAGCAACTTCTGGTGTTTTTACATATTCGAAAGCCAAGGCAACAAATTCAACATCATTGTTTCTATTGTTATTATAATACTCCGAATAAAATTTACTTTCATCAAGACAATTAGGGCACCATGTTCCCATAATCTGTACTAAAACCACTTTATTTTTAAACCTTGTATCAGACAAAGAGACCATTGTTCCGTCAATATCTGGAAACGAAAAATCAATACTATCATAACCTTCTTTTAAAAAAGTTAATTTATTTTCATCTGGCAATTGAAAATAATCATTTTTTACTGCTTTAAAAGGTTCCTTCCAATGGCTAGCAGAAAAAAACATGCCTTCCATGGTGCTATCGGTTACTTTTGCAGTAAATAAAAAAGCATGTGAGCCATCAAAGGTTGATAATTTTAATTGATCGCCATCTAAAACACCTTCAAGAAACCTGTAATCGCCTGTTGTGGTTCTAAAGGTTCCTGTTACTTTAGTATTCTCTTGTTTAAAAATACCTTTTGCTAAATATTTATCTCCCTCCGTGTCCGGACTAAAAACTGTTTCCCAATTACCAGAAATATCAGTTTTAGGTTGTAAACTTGAAACCTCAAAACGATTGGGATTATTTATTTCTGCATTAAAAGGAACATTTCTTTTTAAAGTTTCATTTTTAAAAAATCCATTAAGGCTATTTTCTTTTGAAATTTTAGCAACGATAAATCCTTCAAAGACCGGCATATTTATAAATACTGAATCATTTTTGTGTAAAATCTCATCAACAAGTATCACTTCTTCTGCATTAAAAATTTGTAATGTATTACTGGAGGTCACTTCAAAATTAAAAGGAAGTTCTATAAAATCATTTATTTTTAAAGTAGCTCTATACACTCCAATTTCCATGTATTTACGCTCATCATTACATGATAGTATTACAATTATAAAAACTAAAAAGAGGCTTTTTTTGATATACATTTTAATATGAATTTATTTTTATTTGTAAGATATTTAAAAAACTTACAAATAAAAATTATTTACCATTTCTATAACTATCCAGTATTATTATCTTTGTCACCTATTTAAGGATAAAACATGAAGATTTCATATAATTGGTTAAAGCAATTCATCAAAACAGATTGGACACCAGAGCAAACAGCTGAATTACTGACAGATTTAGGACTAGAAGTTGAAGGTATTGAAACCTATCAGTCTGTTAAAGGTGGTTTAGAAGGTGTAGTGATTGGCAAGGTTTTAAAATGTATAAAACACCCAAATGCCAATAAATTAAAAATAACTACCGTTGATGTGGGTGAAGAAACATCATTACAGATTGTATGTGGTGCGCCTAATGTAGCTGCAGGGCAAAAAGTACCTGTTGCGACTATCGGAACTACTTTGTATACACCTGAAGGAGAATCTTGGACCATAAAAAAAGGTAAAATACGCGGTGAAGAAAGCCATGGAATGATTTGTGCTGAAGATGAACTTGGTTTAGGGTCTTCTCACGACGGTATTATGGTTTTAGATGACTCTTATAAAGTTGGAACCTTAGCAGCAGATGTTTTTGAAATTGAAAATGATATAGTTTTTGAAATTGGCTTAACACCAAACAGAGCAGATGCCATGAGCCATCTAGGAGTTGCACGAGACTTAAGAGCGGGTATGCTGCATAAGGATATTTTTTTAGAGCTTATTACGCCGTCTGTGAGCGCTTTTCATACAGATAATAGGCTATTAAAAATAGATGTTGATGTAAAAAACAAAGAATTAGCGCCTCGCTATTGTGGTGTTACTATTTCAGGAATTAAAGTTGAAGACTCTCCGAGCTGGTTACAACACCGTTTAAAAGCTATTGGCTTATCGCCTATAAATAATATAGTAGATGCTACTAATTATGTGTTGCATGATTTAGGACAACCCCTACATGCTTTTGATGCTGTAAAAATTACAGGAAATAAGATTGTAGTTAAAACGGTTAAAGAAGGTACTAAATTTACAACACTTGACGGTATTGAAAGAACACTATCTGGTGAAGATTTAATGATTTGTGATACTGAAAAACCAATGTGTATTGCGGGTGTTTTTGGTGGTTTTCATTCTGGTGTTTCTCAATCAACTACAAGTATTTTTTTAGAAAGTGCCTATTTTAATCCGGTAAGCATTAGAAAATCTGCTAAAAGACACGGTTTGAATACGGATGCTTCGTTTAGATTTGAGCGTGGCATCGATCCAAATCTCACAGAATTAGCATTAAAAAGAGCAGCACTTTTAATACAAGAAGTGGCAGGTGGAGAAATTTCATCGGACATTGTTGATTTCTATCCTAATAAAATTGAAGATTTTCAAGTTCGCTTAAGTTTTGATAATGCTAAAATGCTTATTGGTGAAGAAATACCTAAAGATGTCATTAAAAGTATTTTAACTTCTTTAGAAATTAAAGTGAATAATGTCACTGAAACGGGATTAGGATTAACGGTTCCTGCGTACAGAAATGACGTTCAAAGAGAAGCCGACATTATAGAGGAAATTTTAAGGGTTTATGGTTATAATAATATCAAAACTACTGAAAAGTTAAACGCTTCTATTTCTAACACTTCCAGATTTGAAGATTATAAAATTCAAAATATTGTGGGAAATCAGTTAGTATCTCAAGGTTTTTATGAAATATTAGCAAACTCTTTAACCACACCTAACTATATTAGTTTAAGTGATCAATTAAAGAAAGAGCACAATATTACTATCTTAAATCCTTTAAGTAATGACTTGTCTGTATTAAGGCAATCTCTGCTATTCTCTGGATTGGAAGCTCTTTCTTATAATCTAAATAGAAAGCAACTTGATTTAAAATTGTTTGAATTTGGCAAAACATATCATGATTTTAACGGCCAAAGAATAGAGAACAAGCATTTAACGGTTTTTGCTACTGGGAACCAAACTACCGATAGCTGGTTGTCTTCAAATAAAAAGAGTGAATTCTTTTATTTAAAAGGTACTATTTTTTCAATATTAGAACGACTAGGCATTTCTAGAGTTCAAGAATCACCCTTGAATAATGATTTATTTAGCGAAGGTTTAGAATTAGGTCTCGGTAAAATGAAACTTGTGAACTTTGGATTAGTCAAAAAATCTATTTTAAAGCATTTTGATATTTCACAAGACGTTGTATTTGCCGATTTTAACTGGGATACCATTCTTGATATGGTTAAACGAAACAAAATATCATTTAAAGCCACACCTAAATATCCAGAAGTACGTCGAGATTTTGCTCTTCTTTTAGATGACAAGGTGAGTTTTAAGGATATTCATAGTATTGCGAATAGAACTGAAAAACAATTACTTAAAAATGTAATTTTGTTTGATGTGTATCAAGGTGAAAATTTACCTCAAGGGAAAAAGAGCTATGCCGTTAGTTTTACGCTACAAGACGAAAACAAAACGCTTACGGATAAACAAATTGATAAAATAATGAAAAACCTTCAAGGTAATTTTGAAAATGAACTTGGAGCTGAGTTGAGATAATTTAACTTTAATTACAAATACAAAAAAAGCCTTTCAATTTTTTTGAAAGGCTTATCTTTTTGGGTGGAAGACCGGGTTCGAACCGGCGACCCTTGGTACCACAAACCAATGCTCTAACCAGCTGAGCTACAACCACCATGTAACTGCATTTTACAATGCGCATGCAAATGTAACTGATTTCAGTTTTTCTGCAAAGATTTTTATCAATATTTTAAATGGATTTTTTATTATTATTACTTTACAATCACTCCCAAATAGTAAGATTTGAGTAAATTTCTTTTTAACTTACTTAAAAACAACTATTAAATAGATTTATTTCAAGTCAAACAAACTGTTTACTGCAATATTTCTATCAACTGTAAATGCTTCACCATACTTTACTCCTATCAATCTACCCATATCAATTGCTCTATTTTTAATATTATCAGTAAAGTTTTTGGTAGAAATTGGTGTGACAGGTTCCTTACTGTTTTCATCATAAAATTGGGTTTTATAGGCCATTACTGCATCCATTTTTACATCCATAAACCCAGAAACATCTACAATCACATCTGGTTCTAAATTTTTCCATTGTATATAATGATATATTTGCTTCGGTCTCCATGGTTCTTGCCATTTGTCATCATCCTCCCTTTTTGTATCAATTTTTAATAGTCCACTTAAAAAGCAAGCATCAGCCACTAATTGACTTCCTTTTGCATGATCAATATGTCTATCATCTATAGCATTACAAATAACAATTTCTGGTTTAAATTTTCGAATCATTTTAATAATCTCTATTTGATGATTCTTATCATTAACAAAAAAGCCATCTGCAAACTCCATATTAGTTCTCATGGAAACCCCTAAAATTTCAGCAGCATTGTTTGCTTCTTCAAATCTCGTATCTGCATTACCCCGCGTTCCTAATTCACCTTGTGTTAAATCTATAATACCCACTTTTTTACCACATGCAATTTCTTTGGCTAATGTCGCTGCACATCCTAATTCAACATCATCAGGATGGGCTCCAAATGCAAGAATATCTAATTTCATATCTATATATTTTATATCATCTTAAAAATCACAACAAAATTGAATTATTTAAGAAATAAATTTATAACAAATTTCATGTTTTTTTCCGTGAAGACTTAATTATTTGATATTTTTTTGAACGAAATAAATGTTATCCCATAATTTTTTATACACAAAGCGAATATTTATTAATAACTCAATATTTCTATTACGTTTTCGTAAATATTTTTAAATTTTATTATCTTATATTATAACAATTATTGAAAAATGAAGCACCAAGCCAAAGTATGATATTTGTCATAAATAAAAGAATTTGTGTTCTTTAATTTTATACTATAATTAAAAACGAGCAATTACGGAAGCCTATAAATGTCAAATTAGTTATTATTATTTTAAACTTAAACAACATGAAAGAATCAGGAACTTTATTAAACAAAGACTTGAAAAAATATGGTCTAAACGACGTTATTGCCCATTGGAATTTATCACCGGAAGAACTTCAGAAAATTACTGTAGCAAAAGGAATGGGTAAAGAAACGTCTAATGGAACCCTTGCTGTAAATACTGGTAAATTTACTGGAAGATCTCCTCAAGACCGTTTTTTGGTAAAAGATGACTATACAAAAGATCGCGTATGGTGGGGAAATGTTAACAAGCCGGTATCTCCTGAAAATTTTAACAGATTACAAACAGAAATTGAAAAATATTTATCTGGTAAAGAATTATATGTTAGAGATGGTTACGTATGTGCAGACCCTAAATATAGGATGAATGTGAGAACCGTAACCGAATTACCTTGGTCTAATATGTTTGTATATAACATGTTCTTACGTCCAGATGCATCCGAATTAGAAAATTTTGAAGAAGATTGGTTAATCTTATGTGCACCAGGGTATGTATGTCCAGATCCTAAAGATTTTGGAATTCGTCAAGGAAACTTCTCAATATTAGACTTTACGAAAAAAGTAGCCTTAGTTGGAGGTTCTGCTTATACCGGTGAAATGAAAAAAGGTATTTTCTCTGCCTTAAACATGATTTTGCCAACAGATAAAGATGTTTTACCAATGCATTGTTCTGCCAATGTTGGTGAAGACGGAGATACAGCCATTTTCTTTGGTTTATCTGGTACAGGTAAAACAACACTTTCTGCAGATCCGGAGAGAAAATTAATTGGAGATGATGAACACGGTTGGACAGCTGAAAACAATATCTTTAACTTTGAAGGTGGTTGCTATGCAAAAGTTATTGATTTAACTGAAGAAAAAGAACCAGATATTTTTAGAGCTATTAAACCTGGCGCAATACTAGAAAATGTAGTATTTAAAGAAAATGGGGATGTAGATTATATGGACGGAACTATCACCCAAAACACACGTGTAAGTTATCCTATATATCATATCGATAATATTCAAAAGCCATCTTATGCTAATAACCCTAAGAACATATTCTTCTTAACTTGTGATGCTTTTGGTGTGTTACCTCCAGTATCTAAATTAACTCCTGGCCAGGCTGCTTACCACTTTATTTCTGGTTATACGGCAAAAGTAGCAGGAACTGAAGCTGGAATTACTGAACCTGTACCTTCATTCTCTGCATGTTTTGGAGCACCTTTTATGCCATTACACCCAACAGTTTATGCTGAAATGTTAAGTAAAAAAATGACTGAAGCTGGCGTTAACGTATGGTTAATCAACACTGGCTGGTCTGGTGGTCCTCATGGAGTAGGTTCTCGTATTAAACTTAAATATACAAGAGCTATGATTACTGAAATCCTTAAAGGTAGTTTAGATAACGTAGAGTATGACCAACACCCAATTTTCGGATTATTCATGCCTAAATATTGTCCTAATGTTCCAATAGAAATGTTAGACCCAATGAATACTTGGTTGCAAAAAGGCGGTTACATTAGTAAAGCAATTCAATTAGCACATTCCTTCCACTTAAACTTTGAGAAGTTTGCTAATGAAGCATCTCAACAAATTATGGAAGGTGGACCACTTATTGATGAACACCACCAATTAGAAGAACACCTTTAATAGTATAAATTTGTCAAAATAAAAAAGAGCTTAATTTGAGCTCTTTTTTATTTTGACAAATACTAGCCATTTTCTTATACTTTTATCAATTTCCAATATCCTTTTTTAAACCAAATAACAGATATAATAGTCATTGCTACTTCCCCTAATGCAACTGACCAAAAAACACCAATAGGACCATAATCTAAATTAATAGCTACAATATAGGCAAACGGCAATTGTAACAACCAAAAACAAACAAAATTAATATAAGTAGGTGTTTTTGTGTCGCCTGCACCATTAAATGCATTAAGAACAATCATACCAAAACCATAAAAAATAAATGGAGCAGTCATAATTCGTAAACACAAGCTACCATATTTTACAACATCTGTTGTTTCATTAAATATCTCGATAATTTGTGGAGCAAAAGCGAGATAAAATATGGAAATAGTCCCCATAAATATAGAACTATACGTCGAAGTTTTCCAAACTGACTGCTCTGCTCGATCTGGTTTTTTCGCTCCTAAATTCTGTCCAACTAATGATGCTGCAGCACTACTCATGCCCCACGCAGGCATCAATGTGAATAACATAACACGAATGGCAATAGTATAACCTGCCAACACTTCGCTTCCAAACTCACTTACTATTCTCATTAAAAAAACCCAACTAGAAGTGCCTATTAAAAACTGACCAATCCCTCCTAATGACACTCTAATTAAATTAAGCATCACGCTTACTCGAATTATTATATCTTTAATACCTATTTTTATTTTACTGTAACCATAAAACAAAATAGCTAATTGAAACAATACTGCTGTTCCACGCCCAATGGTAGTAGCAATAGCAGCTCCCTCTACCCCATAAGCAGGAATAGGTCCAAATCCAAAAATAAACATAGGGTCTAGAATTATGTTTAATCCGTTTGATAATATTAAAGTCCACATCGAGATGGAGGCTTCCCCTGTTCCCCTAAAAATGGCATTGATTAAAAACAATAACATAATAGTAATATTACCGCCCAAAAGTACTTTAGTGTAGCCGTAACCCTCTTCAATTAAATCAGGAGACCCACCCATGAGTTGTAATATTTCTTTAGGATAAAGAATGCCAATAACACTAATAATAACAGCAACAAATACGCCAATAAAAATTACCTGTACTGCCGCATTTGATGCCCCTTTTAAATCTTTTTCTCCTACACGTCTTGCAACAATTGCGGTTGCCGCAATACTTAAACCAATGGCTACGGCATAAATTAAAGTAATAACAGACTCAGTTAAACCAATGGTGGCGACAGCGTTTATACTAACTTGAGATACATACATAATATCGACCAATGCAAAAATCGATTCCATTAGCATTTCAAGAATCATAGGAACCGCAAGCATAAATATCGCACGGCGAATACTTCCTGAGGTAAACTCTTGTTGCTTACCAGTAACTGCTATTTTAAAATATTTAAAGAAACGTTTTAGCTTGTTTACGGTTGATTGCATTGTGAAAAATTATGGAGCGCCAAAAGTACTATCTTTTTTAATACCTAAACCCGTAAAATGTATTGTAAATTGTTGTTAAGTGATGATACCAATAAAACAAAATTGGAAATTTAATTTAATCCGTTTAAGAATGGAATCAATAACTATTCAATTCTTTCACCCTATCAAAAGCTCTAATAGCTGCAATGGTGCATATGACGAGACAAACACCAACAAAAATATTGAAACCTAAAATATAACTTCGTTACCGTCCATTTTTTACAGCGTTTGACTACCCGTTGTTATTGTTTGTCGAAATTTATTGTATTCAAATTAATTATAAGCTTAATTTAATATGTAATACACTATTAATTATATAACTAACTTAAAATTTATTGAATTATGAAAAAACTAATTTTATCGACAGTAATTATGGCTTTTGTTTTAAATAGTCAAGCCCAAATTTTTGGATTGAGAGCTGGAGCCGACTTTGCAACAGCAAAAGCAAGTTTTGATGGGTTAAGTTTAAGTGAGAATGAAACAGGCTTTTATATTGGTGTTTTTGCTAAAATTAAGGTTTCTGAATCTATTAAAATCAGACCAGAAATTAATTATATCAGTGTTAAAGATTTAGATCAAATCCAGGTTCCTATATTAGCTGAAATTGGTTTATCTGATAAATTTAATCTTTTATCTGGACCTAGTTTTGGGTTCTTATTAGATACTGAAGAAGGTACTAAATCCTTTAATTTCGGTGCTGAATTCGGACTATCTTATGACCTTTCAAAACAATTTTTAATTGAGGCAAGATATAATCTGGGATTATCCAATTTAGCTGATGACAATGAATTTAATGCCAAACTTAAATTACATGGCATTTTTGTTGGGATTGGATATAAGTTCAATTAACAACATTAAACACATATAGAATGCAAGGTTTAACTTTTCTCCTATTTGTAATTATCGTTTTAGGCTGTAAGCCTAATGATGAAAAAAGTGACTTTATTCTTGGAACTTGGGACTGAATTTCCGCCTTAGATATGGAAACTCAGGAAATATTACTTTCTGAAAAGGATGAAAAGTTTTTTGCTGAATTTAAAATTGACTCTCTTTATTTAAGTGATAAAGATGGGCATATCGATTGGAGAATTTATGCTTGGCAGATTAAAGAGGACTCTTTGTTTTTAGATGGATTAGGCTCCATTTATATAAAAGAATTATCAAAGAATAATCTCATAGTTGAACATGAGCTTTTTGGGAAACAACATTTAAAGTTTATAAAAATGCATTATTTATAAAATAATGAATATTTCTGATTTTAATAAAGTAATCATTTATTTTGTGATATTAAGTTTCACTTTTGGATGCGGCTCTTTTCCTAAAAGAACAGTACCCGCACACTACCTGAATAAAAACAACTTTAATACTTTAAATGGAAAATATACTATTGAAGATATTTTTTCTGGACCAACTAAAGACACTACTTCTGCTTGGAATTTTTCAAATTCAGATTTAGGAATTTATCCAACTTTTTTTGATGAACTTAACAATGGCGTGTTTGTAAAAAGCATAAAAAAAGACACCACTAAGATTTATACTTTTTCCTTAAAAATTTTAAGTACAAAGAGATTGGAATTTAATTATTTTGAAGATGATAGCATTATTAAACAAAATACAATAAAGTATAGATTTAAAGATGATGGTTATGTCTACCTAAAACATAAGAATTTCAAAATAATAGGTATTCCATATGTATTTGGAGGTCTCAACACAAAAAGAAACCGCATTACCTTAAATAAAGACACCAATTTACTTTTTGAAACTTCAGAATTTAAAAGCGGAGGTTTATTCTTACTAATGATTAATCCCTATTCTAAGATGAAATATGAAAAAATATATCAACGCATAGAATAATTTTTATGTTTAAGCACAGTATATAAAAATATTGAGA
Source organism: Yeosuana sp. (assembly GCF_057126245.1). Classification (NCBI taxonomy): domain Bacteria; kingdom Pseudomonadati; phylum Bacteroidota; class Flavobacteriia; order Flavobacteriales; family Flavobacteriaceae; genus Yeosuana; species Yeosuana sp. The sequence goes on from NZ_DBNGMQ010000111.1 coordinate 60,160, forward strand.
AACTTATTTCTTTTTCTTTGATATCTACTTGTTGATTGTAAATAATTAAATTTGAATATCATGAAAGCAACTTTACTATTTATATTAATTATTTTTTTCCTGGCTTGCGCATCGCCCAATGGTGACATTGAAATTCCTATTCGTGTATTTGAAAAAAGCATAAATAAATTATCCCCCAATGTGGCATCACATAAAGATAAAGACGTTGAAATATTTAGTGATAATGAGAAAAACAGAATAAGCTATTCATGTATCATTTATAGGATGGACAATGGCATATTAAGAGGCTATCAGGTTTACACACATTCATTAAACAAATATAATAAAGCAAGGTATCAATGGCTAAATGATTCTACTGTGACCTTTCGTTTAAATAACAAATTTCACATTTCTGAAAAATATACCATAATAGGTTATGAAGGCTGGACTCGCTTAAGTTGTGATGATTAAGAAATTTGTTTGTTTCTTCATGATGTCGTTACTATGTGCCTGAATAAAAGAAACGTTTTATGTCTATTTTATTACATTATATTCAAAACAATTTGGGGTTTGACTACTCACCATAAGGGTTTGACGAAAATATTTGAAATTAATTAAACTACAGCCTTACTTAGCCTT
>NZ_DBNGMQ010000112.1:0-3632 GCF_057126245.1 Yeosuana sp.
GCAAAACACTTTTTATGATATTTTTATAGGAGCTGACTATCAGATTTATATTTATAAAGAGTTGCAGAAAGAAATAGAAGAAATATTAATTCTTATTGATGAAGAAATTCGTTTGTGAAATAAAATATCGAAAGGCTAACAATGTATAAAAATAATTGCTCAATTTTGGGCTTAACCAAAGGTCGTTACAAGTTTACTACGTCTGATTTTCCTGCGGAAAATCCTCGCACGTAAACCCGCAACTATTCTTATACGAGACCGTTATCGGCAACCACTTTGGAAACAACGCATAAGAAATGAAACAAAACTGAAATCATGAAAATTATATTTTTACTTTGCATTTGTTCATTTTGTATTCTTTCAACAGCGTACTCACAAAAAGTATTATCGCTTCATCCACTTTTTACTGAACAGGATGCAGTGTTGATGCCTGAAATTGAAGGTTTTTGGAGAATTCCGGCCTTTGACATGACCGTTTCATTTCAAAAAGCAGGAGACAATTTCTATCTATTGAAATATGGTAGTGAAACAAATGCATCCACTTTTGAAGCCGTGTTCGTAAAAATAAAAGATGAAATATATCTTGATCTTAGCGGCGTAATGTTTGATACATTAGGTGATGAAGATTATAGAAATACATTCGTTACAGTTCATTCATTATACAAAATCCATATGAGCAAAGAAACGTTGCAACTTTATGAAACCAATTATTCATGGTTTTACAATTATGCAATGAAAAATAATTTGCCACTCAAATATGAATGGGTTAAAAATGCCATGTTGTTAACTTACAAAACAGATGAGTTAAAATCATTTATTGCAGAACAAAGCAATGAGCAAAATATCTTTAAAAATTCCTTATTATTAATAAGCAATCGCTCTGATGAAAAGGTAAAAGAAAACGTCATTATTCATGATTTAGAAGCTAAGTCCTCAACCATTATTTCGCAAACATGTATGCCTGAATTTCCCTTAAAAGAAGGTTGGTTTGGTGGTGACGGTGATGTTTCCGTTTCAATAAATTCAACAACAACTTTGTTTGTTTTTAGTGATACGTGGGTTGGAACTAAAAATCAGCAAAGCAGAATGGAACCAGGTATGAAAATGGTCTCTAACTCTGTTGCTGTTGAAACTTGTTTGCCAAATGGAGAGACTGATGTAAAATATTTCTGGAATAACAAGTATTCTGAGAACCCGGAACCCATATTTAAAACCTACACGAAGCGCTATAAATATTGGGTGCCTGATGCATTTATGATAAATGACAATTTATATGTGGTTCTGGTAAAAGTTGGACATAGGCAAGGTGCTTCTCCAAATGAAATTTTTAATTTTTCACTTTTAGGATATACACTAGCCAAAATCAGCAATCCTACTGATTCACCAGATAAATGGAAAATTGAATACATTCCTTTACCTGATTTTGGAAACCCATTTTTGGCAATAGGACCCCATGTAAAGTTGGACAATTATATTTATTTTTTTATTAGCCGTTATGATAAAGCGCAAGTTCTGGTAAGGAAACAACTTGATTTTATTGATAATACCGAAAAACCTTTTGAATATTATGCCTTGAACAAGACATGGAAAGAAGGTGTAAACACAAATGATATGGATACTCTAGTAAATGGGTTTAGAAGCACTACGGTTAACTATCATCAGGAAATGAAGCAATGGGTAATGATTTGTGATATAAAGTTTATGGATAATAAAATAAAAATGCGCACAGCGCCAGCATTGACCGGTCCATGGTCGGATGAAATTGATATCTATGAAATCCCTGAAGTAACACCTGGCAATTCTTCTTATATGGAATCAAATTTTTGTTATCTGCCCAGAGAGTGTATACAAAATTACGATTCGAAAAAGCATGTGATGCTCCTTACATACGATATTAACAATCCGGATTTTTCCAAAATAAATGCAAATCCCAAAATTTATACCCCTAAGGTAATTACCATTCAATTGAAGTAGAATGGCAGCCGATAACAAGAAATATAGTGCATTTGGCAGATGGTACAAATATGAAAAATACAGCAAGAAATAAATTATACAGTAAACTTATAATGATGAGTGATGAAATGCCAAACGCACCATATTCAAGTCGTTACCATTCATTTTACGACTCTCTCAAAGAACAAAAAATTATGATAAAGAAACTTTACTGCTTACTATTATTATCTTTCCTTCTTAATATTCAAGCGAATTGTCAAACAAATAATAATTCAAATTTTAATTATAATCACCAGTATATTGAATCTAAGGAATTAAAAGATAGTGTGAAGTTAGTAATTAGTCTACCCAAAGATTATGCTAATTCTAAAGAAAAGTATCCGGTAGTTTATGTATTAGATGGGAAATGGTTTTTCTCTCAAGGAGTCACCTCTCAAACACATTTTTCTCGTTTTAAAATGACACCAAATTTAATAATTGTTGGTATTGAAAACGCTGTAAATCAACGTGGATGGTACACTAGAGAATCTAAAAAGTTCAATCAGTTTTTAGAAAAAGAACTAATACCTTCTATAAATAAAAAATTTAGGACAGCTGATGAGCGTTTACTATTTGGCTGGGAAGCTTCTGGAGGCTTTGTAATTGAGGTTTTGGGTGCAACACCCCATTTATTTACTGGATATTTAGCTGCAAGTCCAGTTCCATTAGATAAAACATTTAACGAGAGCTATCAGTATCGTTATGAAGCATTAGAGTCTTTACTAAAATCAAATAACAAATTAAATGCATCTCTATTTTTCACTACAGGAAAATCTGACTACCCTGCTCAATATGGAGTAGATAACTTAGTCAAATTACTAAATGAAAATCATCTAGAAAACTTCCAATGGACTTACAAAAAACTTAACGAAGAGACTCATCCTACAACAGCCTTTAAAACCATTCATAAAGGAATTGAATCCAATTTTGAATATTATCCTGTGTTGCGTTTTAGTACAACTGAAGAATATATTTCAAATGGAGAAAATCAGTATTTAGAGTCGTATTATGAGAAAAGAAAAGTTAAATATCATTTTTCAGAGGAAAGAAATACAACGGATTATCTATACTCATGCAAAAGCATAGTTTTCACGGCTATGACAGATGAAAACTATGATGCTTTCAATCGTTATATTAAAGATTTTTTACCAAAAGATATGCCAAGTATTACACATTATAATCACGCAAGTATGTTTGCTACGTTTTATTTAAAAAACAACAATACTAAAATGGCAATGATGCTAATGACTTATTATATCGATAAATTTCCTGAAGCAGCAAGACCATATAATATCTTAGGAAATGTTTATAAACAAATGGATGACAAAAAGAAGGCTAGGAAATACTATCAAAAAGCAGTTGATTTAGGAACTAAAAATGCTGATAGACGATTAAGTGAATACAAGAATAGTCTAAAGCAACTGTAAGTATAGATTTTTAAAACGAACTCTACAAAAAAACGAAATGGTAACAAAGAACTGAGTTAAAAAACAAGCTATTTTAAGCTAATTTTGAAACAAAGTTTTCATCGTATGGTCTTCCTGATTTTGCAATAGCAAATGCCTGTTTTAATAGTTTATTTGCAACAGCTATCAACGCTAATTTTTTGCTCTTTCCTTTGTTTACAATACGCTCATAAA
>NZ_DBNGMQ010000113.1:0-4648 GCF_057126245.1 Yeosuana sp.
GTTATACTCATAACCACAAATGAAAATAATATCATAATTAAGCCACCAATTAAGAAATTTGAAATACTCAAAGAAACTTTATATGTAAATAAATTTAACCATTGATTAACTAGGTAATACGCAATAGGTGAAGCAACAATAAATGCTATACCAACGAGGATTATAAATTCTTTACAAAGCAAAATATAAATTTCTAAAACCGATGCTCCAACCACTTTTCGTATTCCAATTTCTTTTACACGCATATTGGTAGTATAAATGACCAAACCTAAAAGACCCAAACAACTAATTAAGATAGACAAGCCAGATGCCCATTTTAATAGCTTGGATATTTTCTGTTCTCTACCATAAAAATCCTTAACAGTCTCATTCATGAATTCTAACTTCATTTCTGTATTTGGATAGACTTCTTTGTACCTGTTTTCTATTTCATTTATAACTTCACTAATCCTTCCTCCTGAAAGCGGCTTTACCTTCATACTGATCATTTGAAACTGACTAAACTTAGCATTATACCAATCACCTCGTAGTACAAGGGGTTCTATTGGATTATGAAGAGAATTCTGGTGAAAATCCTTCATAACACCAACTATTTTTATGGTGTCGGGATAAAGAATAACCTTTTCATTTATGGCATCCTCAGGTTTATTAAAACCTAATGTTTTTAAAGCTGTTTCATTAATTACCACTTCTTTAACAGTGTCATGTTTTCTTTCTCTACCTGCTATTAAGTCAATATCAAATGCATTCAAATAATTTATATCTCCAAAAAGAAATCGCATCTGCTTAGTTATATCAGCTGAATCTGTTTTGCGTGTAAAATCACTAAAAAATACATTATTAGAGGCTGGTGGGTTAAAACACATTGTCAATGTTTCCACAGCCTCAACTTCTTTTATTTTGCTGGCCAGAGATTTTAAATTATTTAAATTTCTTGCAATTAAGGGTTGGTAAACAGATACTGTAGTCTCTTTATTAAATCCCATATCCTTTGTAAGCATGAAATTAATCTGACTATTAACCAACAATGCACCAATTATAAAAACCTGTGCAATGCCGAATTGAATTACTGTTAAGATTTTTCTAGGGATTGCTTTTTTATTGCCAACTAAAAACTTGTTCTTTAAAATTTTTACAGGTTTATATTTCGATAACACAAATGCTGGATAAAACCCTGAAAGCAATGTTATACAAACAATCAAAATAAAAATACAAATTAAGATTTCAGGATGAAAAAGAAAGTCTATTGTTAACCCTTCAGGAACAAAATCTGCAAAAACAATTAATAAGGTATCCATTAAGGCAACAGAAATCACAGCTGAAACAAGGACTAACAAAAACGTCTCTGCCATAAATTGTGTAATCAATTGTTGTTTGCTGCAACCCAATATTTTAAGGATTCCAATTTCTTTTGCACGTTGTGTTGCCTGAGCGGTAGTCAGATTAATAAAATTTGCACATCCTAACAACAATAGAAACAGTGCTATTAGTCCAAAATTCTTCAATAATGATTTATTTGCACGCTTATCTTGCCAATTATGGATTTGATATAATTCATTAAAGTGCATATCTAACAAAGGCTGAAGCCTTATAGAGTTTGTAATACTATTTTCTAAAACAAGATTATTTCTATTTTCACGAGTTAGTCGATCAAATAATTTTTGAATATCTTCAAGGTCAGCATTTGGTGTAAGCTTTACAAACAATTGAAAATCTGAAGTAGTAAGGTTCCAGTTTTTTTCTTCAACGAGCTTTCTATTCCGAGATTTAAGAATGGTTGGCCATGAAATAAACTCTTGAAAAACAAGGTCTGTTCGTTTTGGAAGATCTTCTACAATTCCCGTAATTGTTACTTCTAATGAATCATAAGTTAAGGTTTCCCCTATAATTTCATTTAAAGCCAGATCTGGAAAATACCTTTTAGCACTTTTTTCAGTTAAAACAACATTAGATTCATTTTCTAATGGATTTATCGCATTGCCTGCCAAAAACGTGTAGTTAAAAATTTTAAAGTAATCTTGTTCTGCAAAGACAACATACTTTGGCGTGTTAAATGTTTTCTCTGTTTTTTTTACGGTTACGTTGTTAGGTTGCGACATAAAAATACTACCTACCTGCTCAAAGTTTGAATTGTTTATTATAGCATCTTTTAAGGCTAATGTTGCACCTGAGTAAAAGAATGTTTCGGTGGGTGACTTGGTTTCTGAAACAACTCTGTAGATAAGATCTTTATCTTTATGGAAATACTCAAAAGTTGATTCATAATAAATTATGAGACCTATAAGGAGAGAAAAACTAAACCCAACCATAATGCCAATGATATTGATGACTGAGAACAACTTATTGTTAATCAAGTTTCTCCATGCTATCTTTAAAAAGTTGGTGAACATCATGGTTTAATAGGAATAGGCTTTAAATTTTCAACATATTTTCGCTCACTTTTTGGCCATCGAGCATTCTGATAATTCGATGGCTGTACTTCGCATCATGTTCACTATGAGTAACCATGATTATGGTCGTTCCGTTATCGTTTAAATCGGATAACAAATCCATAACCTCGTTACCATTTGTAGAATCGAGGTTTCCTGTAGGTTCGTCTGCAAGGATAATTTTAGGATTATTTACTACAGCCCTTGCAATAGCAACCCGTTGTTGTTGACCTCCAGATAATTGTTGAGGAAAGTGGTTTCGCCGGTGCATAATTTGCATCTTTTTCAGCAAGGACTCTACCTTTTCTTTGCGCTCAGATTGTTTGACATTATTATAGATTAAGGGTAATTCTACATTTTCAAAAACCGTTCGATTGTCGATAAGGTTAAAACTTTGAAATACAAAGCCTATGTTTTGCTTTCTGAATTTAGACCGTTTTCTTTCGTTTAAATGCGATACCTCTTTACCATTTAATAAATAACTGCCAGCATCTGCATTATCCACTAAGCCAATGATATTTAGAAGGGTTGTTTTGCCACAACCAGATGGTCCCATAATCGCAACAAACTCACCTTCTTTAACCTTCATTGAAAATTTGTTTAAGGCAAGTGTCTGGATGTCGTCTGTCTTGTAGAATTTTTCTATGTTGCTTATTTCAACCATTTGTGGTCTGTAATTTTAAATTTTTGGTTAATTTACAAAACTTACTCAAGTATTGCAGTGTTTGGAATAAAGATGGATTTCCGTTTTTATTAATCGTTTTTAATTTTTCTTTTATCAGTTAAAGTATTGATGTAATCTTCTAAATATTTATGCAAACCTATGTCTGGATTGTTCAGCAATTTTGATTTATATTCAACATTTAATTCATCTAAAAGACGCATCATATTAAAGCCAATAGCATAATAATAAGTTGAAGGACTTGCGTAGGTAAGGTAGTCGAATGCCTTATGATTAAGGTCGACCTCTTTAAATTCTGAATACGATTTAAACATGGGGTCATTCGAAATTACAGGTGAATTAGAATTATTGGCATAATCTGATAGAATTAGCATGCTCTCATACTCAATATATCTGGCTGATCCTTCCTGTATCACATAAAAATTCTCTACTTGCTCTAAATCTGGATACGCTTCGCTATATCTATGCATACGACTTTCACGGGCATTTAAGTATTTAGAAATCAATTCGTCACGAATACTTGTGTCTTCTTCTAACAGGGCCTGCATGAGGTATTCATTTTCATTTTGGATCATTGGTAAGAAGTTTTGATCTTCTTTGCATATTGAAATTATATTATTGGGATTAAGGGCTGATGTACTAATAGGTGATTTAGCATATGCCCTATAGTTTTCATTATTGAGCTGATAGTGGTGAAACATTTCATGTATAACCATTGTCGACCACATTTCTGTGCTTTCCACAGATGGAATGTAGTTCCCAATTTCTTCGACTGAAGAATATTGTTCCACTGGACTATCATAGAAAAACCGAGATGCATCTGCTTTATCAAAACTCAACATGTTTTCCATATGATACGGAATACTGTCTGTTCTTGAAGTCAACAAATAATTTTTACCATATTGGTCGTAGTCATCCAGAGTTTTAATTACCTGTGCATTAGGAAAGAATACTTCAGATTTATCAACATTAAAGTATATTAATGTTCCTTCAGTATGTTTTTCACCAAAGCCAGGCCAAGTTTTTTCGGCAACACGTTGTTTTAGATTTAAGACGAAAGATATTCTCCTCGATGATAAACTGTCAGGAAGGTCAAATTGATTCTCTGATTTTAAGTTTTTACTGCTCTCCTGCGAATCTTTTTTTTGATTCTGGCATGCGGCAACTATCATTATAAAGCCTAAAATGAATAGAATGAATGCTTTTTTCACTTGTTTAAAATTTTAAGAGTTATTGTTTATAAACGTTTAAATAATTTTTATAATTATTGCAGCCAACAATTATTTTGAATAAAGAACTTTTTTACCAGTGATGAGGTTTATAATCATTCTAATAATGAAATAAGCTGTTAGAATGATAAAGAATAGACCAAAACTGAAGCTAAAATACAAATCATCATAGGGCCAAAAAAACTTATCAATCAATGGGCCAATAAACGCTATATATAATGCCAACCATATTCCAATAGACAGGACTTCTATGGCTAATGTTTTTTGATTAGTCATCTCTTCTATAACCTTTTTTACCAACATAACAA
>NZ_DBNGMQ010000114.1:0-8334 GCF_057126245.1 Yeosuana sp.
TTAAAAATAAAGTTTTTTATTTTTGCCAACTAATTAAAACCTTAAATTAAAAGATTATGTCAGACATTGCATCAAGAGTAAAAGCGATTATCGTAGACAAATTGGGAGTTGATGAGAACGAAGTTGTTACTGAAGCTAGCTTCACAAACGATTTAGGAGCAGACTCATTAGACACAGTAGAATTAATCATGGAATTTGAAAAAGAATTTGATATTCAAATCCCAGACGATCAAGCTGAAAATATCGCAACAGTAGGTCAAGCTATATCATATATAGAGGCTGCAAAATAAGAAAGAACTTTTATGGAATTAAAGCGAGTTGTAGTTACAGGATTAGGCGCTTTAACACCAATAGGCAATACCAAAGATGAGTTTTGGGAAGCATTAATTGGTGGGAAAAGTGGTGCTGCACCTATAACCTATTTTGATACTGAAAAGTTTAAAACAAAATTCGCTTGCGAATTAAAAAACTTTGTTGCGACCGATTTTCTTGATAGAAAAGAGGCGCGTAAAATGGATAAGTTTGCGCAATATGCTATGGTTGCAGCAGATGAAGCAATTGCAGATGCCAAACTTAATCTTGATGAAGTAAATAAATTGCGAGCAGGAGTTATTTGGGGAGCAGGAATTGGTGGATTAGAAACATTTCAAGATGAAGTTCTAAACTTTGCATCTGGTGATGGCTCTCCAAGATTCAACCCATTTTTTATCCCTAAAATGATTGCAGATATTGCCCCGGCTAATATTTCCATTAAATATGGGTTTATGGGTCCTAATTACACAACGGTTTCTGCCTGTGCTTCTTCAGCAAACGCTATGTTTGATGCATTAAACTCTATTCGTTTGGGTCACTGTGATCTTATTGTAACAGGCGGAAGTGAAGCTGCCGTTACAATTGCTGGTATGGGAGGATTTAATGCCATGCATGCATTATCAACCAGAAATGAAAGCCCAGAAACAGCCTCTAGACCATTTGATGGTTCTAGAGATGGCTTTGTACTTGGTGAAGGCGCAGGTGCCATTGTTTTAGAAGAATATGAGCACGCTAAGAAACGAGGCGCAAAAATATACGCCGAATTTGTTGGTGGTGGGTTATCTTCTGATGCGTACCACATGACAGCCCCACATCCAGAGGGTATTGGCGTTATGGCTGTAATGAGAAATTGTTTAGAAAATGCCGGACTAAAACCTGAAGATGTAGATCATATTAATACACACGGGACTTCTACACCATTAGGCGATGTGGCAGAACTTAAGGCTATATCCGAAGTTTTTGGTAATCGTGCTAAACAAATAAATATTAATTCAACAAAATCAATGACAGGCCACCTATTAGGTGCTGCGGGTGCTATAGAAGCAATTTCGGTAATTTTGGCGATGCAACACGGTGTTGTTCCGCCAACAATTAATCATACTACTGTAGATGAAAATATTGATCAAGAATTAAATTTAACATTAAACAAAGCCCAAAAGCGAACCGTTAAAGTTGGCATGAGTAATACGTTTGGGTTTGGTGGTCATAATGCTTGTGTAGTATTTAAGACACTAGAATAATATCCGATTGAAACATATTAGAGACATATTAAATTCCCGTTCTAATAGCAACGGGAATTTTTTTATACAATTAAAAAGGATCTTAAGCTTTAAGCCTAAACATATTCATATATACAAAACAGCATTTACCCATCGCTCAATGAATATAAAAGATGATGATGGAAATGCTATAAATTATGAGCGACTTGAGTTTTTAGGCGATGCTATGTTAGGAGCCGTTATAGCATCCCATTTATATCTTGAAGTTCCTGGAGGAGATGAGGGATACTTGACGAAAATGCGGTCAAAAGTTGTAAGTAGAGAACATTTAAATGAATTGGGTAAAGATTTAAATCTTATTAAGCTTATCGAAAGCAAAATCCCTGCACCTCAATTTGGAGATAATATTCATGGTAATTTATTTGAGGCCTTAATAGGTGCTATTTTTTTAGATAAAGGATTTAAATACTGTGAAAAATTTATTTATAAGCGTGTTATAATTCCTTATGTTGATATTGCTCAGTTAGAAGGAAAGGTGATAAGCTATAAAAGTTTATTAATTGAATGGTGTCAAAAAGAAAAGAAAACATTTAACTATAATGTATATGAAGATTCTGGTAATGATGATGTGAGACATTTTTCAGTAAAATTATCAGTAGATAACAAAATTGTTTCTAAAGCAAGAGCAACCTCTAAGAAAAAGGCAGAAGAGAAAGCTTCAAAACGTGCTTTTTTTGTGTTTCAAAGCAGAATGGCTAATTAATTTTTTTGATTAAATAAATGTGCCAACTACAACGTTTTCGTTATAGTTTCACGTCAACATTCTCAAAAACTTACCACTTTAAGTGTTTTAAATATTATATTTACAACGAATTTTTATAAGTTATGGGGGTACACAAACTTATTCTTGATGATGTTTTTGATGAGTCGGTATTTACTTTAATAGCAATTCATTGCACCATTGAAGACTACCGTTTAGCATATCTTCTTAATAAGTTTTTAGGGATAAATTTAGTAAGAAAGAAAACTGATTTAGACTTTAATCAAGGAAAATCATCCTACTCTATATATAATTGGGAAGATAAAAAACGTCTTATAACTTGGAATTTAATATCGAATATTTGCAAAACAAATGATTATATTCAAACAAATTCAGGGTTGCTATTTGAAACAACACAAAGCATTACTAAGACTTATAATTTTTTACCTGAATTAAAAAATGTAAATTATTTATTAAAGATTGATGATGAGTTTCATATTAATAAAGAAAAGCACATTATAAATGTCATGCTTAGTATACCCCAAATTGCAACAGCCTATATTATTGATCAAAATCAAATAAAATCTAAAGACAATTTAATTTTCAACTAATGCCAATAAGAAAAAAAACCAAAATAGTGGCCACATTAGGTCCCGCAACGAGTACCAAAGAAATTTTGAAAGCGATGCTTCAAGAAGGTGTTGATGTATTCAGAATAAATTTTTCTCATGCCGATTATAAGGACGTTGCAGAACGCGTAAGAATGATACGTGAACTCAATGAGGAATTTGGATTTAATGCTGCGATTTTAGGAGATTTACAAGGGCCTAAATTGCGTGTAGGGGTTATGAAAGACGAAGTGGTAGTGCATCCTGATGATGAAATTATCTTTGCTACAGGTGAACGTTTTGAAGGAACTAAAGAGCGTGTTTACATGACTTATGATCGATTTCCTCAAGACGCAAAACCTGGAGAACGCATTCTTTTAGATGACGGAAAATTAATTTTTGAAGTCGTTTCTACCAATAAGATAAATGAGGTAAAGGCAAGAGTTATTCAAGGAGGGCCTTTAAAATCGAAAAAAGGGGTAAATCTTCCAAACACTAATATTTCTCAGCCAGCATTAACAGAAAAAGATATTGAAGATGCGCTTTTTGCAATTAAACAAAAAGTGGATTGGATAGCACTATCATTTGTTCGCCATGCTGAAGATTTAATGGAGTTACGTGATTTAATAGCAGAGAATAGTGAAGATAAAATACCTATTATTGCAAAAATTGAAAAGCCAGAAGCTGTCGAGAACATAGATAAAATTGTGGCTTTTTGTGATGGTTTAATGGTAGCCAGAGGTGATTTAGGTGTTGAAATTCCGGCTGAAGAAGTTCCTCTTATTCAAAAGCAATTGGTGTTGAGAGCAAAAAAAGCAAGAATACCAGTAATTATTGCTACGCAAATGATGGAAACTATGATTTCTAGTTTAACACCAACCAGAGCAGAAGTTAATGATGTAGCCAACTCCGTTATGGATGGTGCGGATGCCGTAATGCTTTCTGGTGAAACATCTGTTGGCAAATATCCTGTTCAAGTGATTAAACAAATGTCTAACATATTAAAGAGTGTTGAAGATTCCCCTTTAATTCAAGTACCACTAGCACCACCACATATTCGTACTAACCGATATATAACAAAGGCTATATGTTATCATGCAGCTAATATGGCAAATGAGATAGATGCAAAGGCTATTTCAACATTAACAAACAGTGGGTATACGGCATTTCAAATTTCGGCTTGGAGACCATCATCACATATATTAGTTTTTACATCAAACAGGCGTATATTAACTCAACTAAGTTTGCTTTGGGGGGTTAGGGCTTTTTACTACGATAAATTTGTAAGTACAGATGAAACGATTGAAGATGTAAATAACATTGCTTGTAAGATGGGTTATTTACAAGAAGGTGATATGCTCATTAGTTTAGCGGCTATGCCAATTCAAAGTAAAGGTATGGTTAATACATTACGAGTTACCGAAATTACATCTTGTCCTATTTAAAATGTAATTTTAAAATATTGAAACGTGATTTATTCTTTAAAAATAAATCACGTTTTATTGGTTAAAACTCAAACCGTAACTGCACATTTACACTTTTTTGTTCGAGTTCTTTTTTTGTTTCAGTGTTTAAATTAGACATTGAAATACCTAATAAACGGACTGAGTTACTTAGCTTCTCTTGAAATAATAAATCTTTAGCGGTTTCTAAAATCATAGATGCATCACTTATAAAATAATGCAACGATTTACTTCTGGTTTGCATTGTAAAATCGCTATATTTTATTTTTAAAGTAACCGTTTTTCCAGCGACTTTGCTTTTATTTAATCTTCGTGAAACTTCATTGGCAATATTTTTAAGCTTTTCTAACATAAAAATTTCACTAGATAAGTTTTCATTAAATGTACGTTCGGCCGCTAAAGATTTTCTAATTCTGTTTGGTTTGACTTCACTAGTGTGAACACCTCTAACAACATGATAATAGTAGGTGCTAGATTTACCAAAATGGGTTTCTAAAAATTCAATAGGTTTTGATTTTAAATCACGTCCAGTGAAAATCCCAAGTTGATACATTTTTTCAGCAGTTACCTTACCAACACCATAAAATTTCCGAATATCAAGTTGTTCTAAAAATTGAATAACATCTTCAGGGTTTACTGTTTTTTGTCCGTTAGGTTTGTTATAATCGCTGGCAACTTTGGCTATAAACTTATTAATTGAGATTCCCGCAGAAGCCGTTAAGCCAACCTCATTAAAAATACGTTCTCTTATTTCCTTAGCAATTAAAGAGGCACTTGGGTTTCCTTTTTTATTTTCTGTAACATCTAAATAAGCTTCATCTAAAGAAAGCGGTTCCACCAAATTGGTATAATCGAAGAAGATATATCTTATTTTTTTTGAAATCTCATGGTATCTATCAAAACGAGGTTTTACAAAAATAAGTTCTGGACAGTTTCTCTTAGCTTGTATGCCACTCATCGCACTTCTCACACCAAATTTTCTTGCTTCATAACTGGCAGCACTTACAACACCACGTTTTTCGCTTCCGCCAACAGCAATAGGCTTTTCTTTTAATTCAGGATAATCCATTTGTTCTACAGAGGCATAAAATGCATCCATATCTACATGAATAATTTTTCTGTTACAAGGAAACTCATACATCTTGTAAAAATATAATATCTTTATCAAAGAGAATTAAAAACCATGTTGAAAACAGCAATTATTATTGGAGCAACAGGTCTTACTGGGGGCTTATTGTTAGAACAACTTTTAGCAGATAACAGATACCAAACAATAAAATTATTTAGTAGAAGTTCTTGTGGGATAAAGCATTCTAAAATTGAAGAACATCTTATTGATGTTTTTGATCTAGAAAGCTATCAAGATGTATTTGATGCTAACGACGTTTTTTGTTGTATAGGTACAACTAAAGCTAAAACGCCGAATGAAGAAGAATACCTCAAGATTGATTATGGAATTCCAGTAATGATAGCAGACCTATGTGCTAAAAAACACATTGACACATTAGTGGTTATTTCGGCATTAGGAGCCGATAAAAAAAGCAACATATTTTATAACAGGACCAAAGGACGCATGGAAGAAGCTGTGTTGAAGGCAAACATTAAAAACACGTATATTCTACAGCCTTCTTTAATTAGTGGTAAGCGAAGTGAAACGAGAATTGGAGAGCAATTTGCTAAAAAATTCATGAGCGTTATTGATGTTTTTTTAGTTGGAAATTTGAAGAAATACCGATCGATTCATCCAATTACCATCGTGAATACAATGGTTTGGCTTGCCAATAATAAATACAAATCAGGAAGAATTCCTTCTAACATCATTCAAAACCTTTCTGATAATGTATGATTGAAATAGAACGCAAGTTTTTGGTTACATCGCTTGACTTTAAACAAGAAGCATTTAAAAGAACCAGAATTGTTCAGGGATTTTTGAATACAGATAAAGAACGAACCGTAAGGGTTAGAATAAAAGGGGATAAAGGGTTTATTACCGTTAAAGGACCGTCAAATATAGAAGGTTTATCTCGTTTTGAATGGGAAAAGGAAATACCTAAAGTTGAAGCCGAAGCCCTATTAAAACTATGTGAACCAGGAATAATTGATAAAATTAGGTATGAGATTAAGGTCGAAAATCACATTTTTGAAGTTGATGTTTTTTCAGGTGAAAACGAAGGCCTCATGTTAGCAGAGATTGAATTAAAAACAGAAAGCGAGGTATTTAAAATACCTCGTTGGATAGGAGATGAAGTTACTGGGAATATCAAATATTACAATTCACAATTAAGTAAAAAACCTTTTAAATTATGGGAAACATGAAAAATTATGTATCATTTTTTATAATTATCGTGCTTATTGTAGCTTGTAAAGATGAACCGAAAACAACTATTTTAGATGAAAGTGAAATCACTTTAGAAAGTGTTAAAGCTACAATAGACACTATAAAACCTGAAGTTTTAAGTGAGCCGGTTAAGAAGTCAACAAAAGAAATTAAGGAAGAACTCACTGCAGATGGCTTTCAGTATTTTGACTATGTTGATGAAAAAACCCAAGACACTATTTTAATGCAGCAATATTTTATTGCATTTTTAAAGAATGGTCTTATTCGTTCCCAAAACGAAGAAGAAGCAGAGATGTTGCAACAAGAGCACTTGGCACATTTAAGTAAAATGTATGAATTAGGATATGCAGATATTTCCGGACCATTTGGAGATGATGGGGACATAAGAGGCATTACTATTTATAATGTACCAACGTTAACAATGGCCGATAGTTTGGCCAATTCTGATCCTATGGTAAAAGCTGGAAGATTAACGGTCGAAATTCATCCATGGTGGGCAGCAAAAGGATTTCCTTTAAGATAATGCTGAGAGTTTTAAAATACATTTTACAACTAATAAATGTTGTAATTATTTTAGTTTTAATAGGGGTTCACTTTTTTATAAAGGAGCAAACGTTTTGGTCTTCATTATATTTTTATGCCTTTCCTTTACCAGTAATTATTCTTATAGTTTTGGCATTATCTATTATACTAACTAAAAGATGGAGACTATATAATTTAAAAATAGCTTTATTATTACTATTGATATGGCTGGGAAGAAGTTTTAAAATACATTTTCCGGATGATATTAAAGCGTCAGATTTAGAAATAGTCTTTTGGAATGCTTCTAGAGATAATAATTTTCAAATTGCCTTTAATAAAAATGGAAATGTTCCTGATGTAATGGTTTTAGTTGAAACAGGAAAATATAGCATAGAGGATTTTAAGCATAAATACCCTAATTATTATTTTTACAAATCAGATACAAAAATATTCATTTTTTCAAAAATGCCACTGTATAAAATAAATGAAAGCGTCTCTAATTATGGAACAACAGTTATAAGCTTTGAAACCGCAGGTATTAATTTTTATGCAGTAGATGTTGCAGGAAGTACAGATGTTCCAAGAGCATGGGAACTAAACTATGTTAATAAATTTGTTAAGAGAACAGTTAATACCATTGTTTTAGGAGATTTTAACGTGCCTTATGAATCTATATATTTAAAGCAGTTTAAAGAACATTTTAATCAAGCATTTAATGAAAAAGGAAATGGTTTCAGGGAAACTTGGTTTTATAATATTCCTCTCTTGTCTTTAGACCATATTTGGGTTTCAAAAGATTTAAAAGTTTTAAAAACGAAGAAGTTTTATTCCAAAGTATCAGATCATTGTATGTTAAAAACATTTATTGCAAAACAGAGTAAATAACTTAATTTTTTAATCTTGATAAAGTGTTATATTTATGTGTATGGTTTTTGTATAGGTGCGTTTCGTCTAATGTAATTTTTGTTGATACAATTTTTTATTAATATAGCCATATTAATTTAACTATTGAGAACTTTTTAAGACTTAAAGCCAACTAATATCAATAAAAATATTGTTTTTATATTAATCGTTTATGTTTGTTTTTTTACACAAAAGAGTCAAGCACAAC
>NZ_DBNGMQ010000115.1:0-7523 GCF_057126245.1 Yeosuana sp.
TTTGCGGTCTGGACGGGACTCGAACCCGCGACCTTCGCCGTGACAGGGCGACATTCTAACCAACTGAACTACCAGACCGTTGCTTTATTGCGGTTGCAAATATACACGGGTTTTTTTATATCTCAAACGTTTTTTGCGATTTTTTAAATAATATTTTATTTAAGCAAATTTTTGACGTTCTACCATGTAGGTGGTGAGGATGTTATTAAAATCTTTATTAATATCGGCCTCCACATACTTAATTTTGTATTGTGCACACTTTAATTTTAAAGCTTCAAAATAATTACTAACTTCAGTGTGATAATTATCTTTAATAGTATCAGCATATAAGTTGATATATTCACCTGTTTCAACATCAATAAAACGCTTTGGTTTGTTATCAAAATCAAAGACTAATTCTTTCTCCTTGTCAAAAACATGAAATAAAATCACTTCATGTTTATTATACTTTAAATGACGAAGTGCCTCAAACAACTTAGTTTCTTCAATAGACGACTGAAACATATCTGTAAATAAAAAAATTAAAGACCGCCTGTGAATTTTTTCTGCTATTTCATGAAGATATTTATACGTTTCTGTATTTTTTTGAGAAACCTTCGGTTCAACAACCTGGTTAAGTTGATGCAATAACATTTGATGATGACGTTCACTTCCTTTTTCAGGTGCATAAAAATCATATGAATCACTATAGATACTCAACCCAATGGCGTCGCGCTGTTTCTTTAAGATATGCATTAAAGAAGCCGAAGCCAATGCCGAAAATGCTATTTTATTAAGGTTATTAATATCAAAGGTTTGCATTTTGGGATAGTGCATCGAACTACTATTATCAATAATAAGATGACATCTTAAATTGGTTTCATCATCATAACGCTTTGTATATAGTTTTTCCGTTTTTGCAAACAGCTTCCAATCGATATGGCGCGTGCTCTCCCCTTGATTATATATTTTGTGTTCCGAAAATTCAGCCGAAAAGCCGTGGAACGGACTTTTATGCATACCCGCAATAAATCCCTCAACAACTTGTTTCGCAAGTAGCTCGAGGTTTTTAAAACCGCTAACGCTATCGAGTTCATGCTGAATATTCATTTCTTTTTTTAGATATTAGATTGCTTGGCTTCCAACAACACGAAAAAGAACCTCAAATACATTTAAAATTGGTCTTCTTTCTCTTCTCTATTCTCTCTTTTCTATAGTACACCATCAACAATACCATAAGCAACAGACTCCTCTGCTCCCATCCAATGGTCACGATTAAAATCTTTCATTATTTTTTCAAATGTTTGCCCACAGTTATCGGCTAAAATTTGTGCACTTAATTCTTTAGTAAGTATAATTTCTTTTGCCGTAATCTCAATATCACTGGCTTGCCCGCGTGTTCCTCCGCTTGGTTGGTGAATCATAACTCGTGCATGCGGTTGAATAAAACGTTTTCCTTTAGCACCTACCGATAAAATAAGGGAACCCATAGACGCTGCAAACCCCGTACAAATTGTAGATACATCGCTATTTAATGACTTAATACAATCATAAATAGCAAATCCCGATGTTACATAACCCCCTGGACTATTTATGTACAATTGAATATCGCTAACCGCTAAACTATCTAAATACAATAAACGATCTATAACATGCTTTGCCGATTTATCATCTACTTGACCCCAAAGAAATACTTTACGTTGTTCAATTAATTTGCTATCAATAGCATCTTGAACTTTTATTTTATCACTCATCTTTATTTAATTTTTATCTAAAATAAAAAAAAGGTTTACCATATACGGTAAACCTTTCAATTTTCTTTTTCACTATTTGCTATAAAAGCGAATCGATAGCTTCTGTGTAAGCATTTTTAGGAGCTACACCAACTTGACGTCCTACTACTTCTCCATTTTGGAAAACTAATACGGTTGGAATGTTACGTACGCCGTATTTTGCAGCAAATTCTTGATTTGCATCTACATCTACTTTTCCTACTACAGCTTTACCTTCGTATTGCTTACTTATTTCTTCAATGATTGGCCCTACCATTCTGCAAGGTCCGCACCATGCTGCCCAAAAATCAACCAAAACAGGTTTGTCACTTTTTAAAACAGTTTCTTCAAATGATGCATCTGTAATTTCTAATGCCATAATATTTTATTTTAATTGTGTTTCTTTTCAAATCTTAATGCAAAATTAGTCAAAAAAATAACTAAAGCTTACAAGTGAACAATTTGTTTTACTTATAGTTTTATTGTTTTGTACTATTACCAATACGTGCGCATCATTTTGGTTTTCAAAATGTCAGGCTATCCGCTATATCTTTTTAAAAAAAAGGATGCCGCTTCTATCCTTTGCGCGAAAACATTACATCTAATTCAACTTATAAAACACATCTTGATTCTCTAACTCTTGCAATAACTCTTGTGAAATTTTTACCTTTTTCTTTCTGCTGGGCATATTAAGTTTAATACTCTCTTCTTGATCATAAATCACAAAATTTAGTAACTGGTTTCCCGGATGCATCTTAACAAGTTCGCTTAAACTGTTTATGGTATCACTTTGAATATCTTTTATATTTAGTTGTATAGATAATTTTTTTGCATAGTTTTCCATAACATCATGCAATAACTGAAAGCTGTTAAACTGTAAACGAGGTTCTCCTTTTTTTTGAGTTTCCTTATTTATCCACCCTTCTCTAATAAATACCTTAACAAAAACAAAGCTGTTCTTTAATAAGAAATGTCTGAATTTAAGATACTCTTCACCAAAAATCCGAAATTCAAAACTATCATTATAATCTTCAACAGTAAATAAGGCCCACCCTTTACCTTGTTTGCTAACACGATGTTGCACATCGGTAACCACACCACCAAAAACAAGTTCTCGGTTAACATAGGTTTCTAAATCCCTCAGGAGGTCTAAACTAGCATTACAAAACGTTTTCATTTCTACTTTAAAATCATCAAGAGGATGCCCAGAAATATAAATACCAACCACTTCTTTTTCTCTAGCCAGTTTTTCCATAGTGCCCCAAGATTCACATGGTGGTACTTGTGGTTCTGCTATTTGTACATCACTGGCTTCGCCAAACAAACTCACTTGCGCCGAATTTTCATTTTCTTGATGTTTACTGCCATACTTTATAGCCTTTTCTAAAAAGGTAATGCCGTCACCATCATCATGAAAATATTGTGCCCTGTGCGTATTTGCAAAACAATCGAAACCACCTGCTAAGGCCAAATTTTCAAATGCTTTTTTATTAGCAGCTCTTAGGTCTATCCGTTTGGCCAAATCAAAAATGGATTTATAATGCCCGTCTTCTTTTCTATTATTAACAATAGTCATTACAGCACCATGCCCAACACCTTTTACAGCACCCATTCCAAAACGCACCGCATTATCTTTATTTACAGAAAACTTATAAAAAGATTCGTTTACATCGGGTCCTAACACATCTAATTTCATGCGTCTACATTCTTCCATAAAAAAGGTAACCTGCTTAATATCATTCATATTATTAGACAGTACAGCAGCCATATATTCTGCAGGGTAATGTGCTTTTAAATAGGCCGTTTGATAGGCTATCCAAGCATAACATGTAGAATGCGATTTATTAAATGCATAACTGGCAAAGGCTTCCCAGTCTTTCCATATTTTTTCCAGCTTATTTTTATCATGACCATTAGCGCCTGCTTGCTCAATAAATTTAGGTTTCATTTTATCAAGAACTGCAATTTGCTTTTTACCCATCGCTTTCCTCAATACATCGGCTTCACCCTTCGTAAAATTAGCCAGCTTTTGAGACAATAACATCACCTGCTCTTGATATACGGTAATGCCATAGGTTTCTTTTAAATATTCCTCCATAGCTGGAAGATCATATTCTATTGTTTCTTCACCATGCTTACGTTTTACGAAACTTGGAATATATTCCATAGGTCCCGGACGATACAAGGCATTCATCGCAATAAGGTCATCAAAAACGGTAGGTTTTAAATCTTTTAAATGCTTTTGCATTCCAGGAGATTCGTACTGAAATACGCCTACGGTTTCACCACGTTGAAATAAGGCATAAGTTTCTTCATCATCTAATGGAAAATTATCGGGGTCTAATAAAATGTTATGTTTAGCCTTTACAATTTTAACGGTATCTTTTATGAGCGTTAGTGTTTTTAAGCCTAAGAAATCCATTTTTAATAAACCGGCCTCTTCAACCACCGAGTTATCAAACTGTGTGACATACAGGTCTGAATCTTTTGCCGTTGCAACCGGAACATAATTCGTAATGTCGCTTGGTGTGATAATTACACCGCAGGCATGAATGCCCGTATTTCTTAACGAACCTTCAAGCGTTCTCGCTAAATTGACTGTTTCAGATTCTAAATCGTCGCCTTCTGAAATATTTAAAAGCTGGTTTACCTTCTCTAAATCTTCGGCTCTGAATTTTTTAGCCAATTCTTTCTCATCTAACCCGAAAATCTTACCTAGTTTAGACATGGTAGGAATCAATTTTGCAATTCTATCGGCATCAAATAAGGGTAAGTCTAAAACTCTGGCAGTATCTCTAATAGATGACTTTGCAGCCATCGTTCCGTAGGTAATAATTTGTGCTACTTGATTACTTCCGTATTTCTTAATGACATAATCCATAACACGGCTGCGACCTTCATCATCAAAATCAATATCAATATCTGGCATACTAATACGGTCTGGATTTAAAAAACGCTCAAAAAGTAAATCGTACTTAAGCGGATCAATATTGGTTATCCACAGACAGTATGCGACCACCGAACCCGCTGCTGAACCACGACCAGGCCCCACAGATACGTCCATTTTTCGTGCTTCACGAATAAAATCTTCAACAATTAAAAAATAACCAGGATATCCTGTGTTTTCAATAACACTAAGCTCAAAATCAAGACGCTCTTTTATTTCTGGGGTTAATTCGCTGTATCGTTTTTCGGCACCTTGATATGTTAAGTGTCTTAAAAACGCATTTTCTCCTCGTTTGCCCCCATCAACTAAATCGTCTTCATTCTTAAATTCTTCTGGAATGTTAAACGCCGGAAGCAAGACTTCTCTAGCCAGTTGAAAGGGTTCTATTTTATCAACTACCTCTTGAATATTCGAAATAGCCTGAGGCAAATCTTTAAATAAACTTTTCATCTCATGGGCCGACTTGAAATAGTATTCCTTGTTAGGCATACCATATCGATAACCTCGTCCGCGACCAATAGGCGTTGCTTGCTTTTCACCGTCTTTTACACATAATAAAATATCATGCGCATTGGCATCTTCTTGTTCTGCATAATAAGTATTGTTTGAGGCTATAATTTTAACCTGATGCTTTTCTGCTAGCTTTACTAAAGTAGGATTGACGCGCTTTTCATCTTCTTGATTATGACGCATAATTTCTACGTACAAATCGTCTTTAAATTGTTCTTTCCACCATAGCAAGGCTTCTTCTGCCTGATTTTCTCCAATATTTAAAACTTTACTTGGTACTTCGCCATAAAGATTTCCAGTTAAAACAATAATATCGTCTTTATACTGCGCTATTAATTTTTTATCAATTCGTGGCACATAATAAAACCCGCTTGTAAAAGCGATAGAGGATAGTTTTGCTAAATTATGGTACCCCTTTTTGTTTTTTGCGAGAAGTACTATTTGATAGCCATTATCTTTTCTAGATTTTTCTAAATGATTTTCACAAACAAAAAACTCACAGCCTAAAATAGGCTTCATTTCTTTGGCGGTAGGTGTTTCTCCTTTTTCTATAGCCTCTTTATTTTTTGCTTGAACCGTTTTATTATATAAAGACACTTCTTTTACAAAATGAAAAGCACCCATCATATTACCATGATCGGTTAGAGCCACAGCTGGCATTTGATACTTCGCTGCAGAAGCCACTAGTTTTTTTACACTAATTGTAGATTGTAAGATTGAAAACTGCGAGTGATTATGCAAATGAACAAAATCAACCTCAGCGAGTTCGGCTATATTTTCCTTAATTTCTTGAGTAGAAATAGTGTTGGTTTCGGCCTTTTTTAATTGTTCCCGAATCCTAGCACTCTCACTTTTTAAATTAATATGTTTTAATCCTATTAACTCAATTTCTTTAGGATTACGGTCATTAAATGCTTTAATATGATCTTGCTGAACATCTAATTGCGCTTTGGTAAATTCCCCTAATCGAATTAATTCAAAAAAACAACGTGTGGTAGCCTCCACATCGGCAGTGGCATTATGAGCTTCTACAAACCGTTCATTAAATAAAAACTCATGTAATTCTGAAAGGGTTGGCAACTTAAACTTCCCATAACGTCCGCCAGGAATCTGACACAAACTAGCCGTATGTTCTGTACAGGTGTCTAAAACCGGTAATTCTTGTAATGGGTTAGCCATATCAACACGCACAAATTCAGCGCCCATAATATTAAGATCGAACTTCACATTCTGCCCAACCACGAATTTAGTTTTATGAAGGGCTTCTTTAAACTTTTCTAAAACTTCTAACAAAGGCTCCCCTTGCTCTTTTGCTAATTCGGTGGAAATACCATGGATTTTTTCCGCATCAAACGGAATGTTAAACCCTTCTGGCTTAATTAAATAGTCTTGATGTTCGATACAATTTCCTAAAGCATCATGTAATTGCCATGCAATTTGAATACAACGTGGCCAATTATGAGTATCTGTAATGGGTGCATCCCATCGCTTTGGAAGACCAGTGGTCTCTGTATCGAATATTAAATACATAAAAATTATTAATTTTTTTAACTTTACAAAAATAGGAGTGCTAAAATTAATGATAATTAGTTTTTAATACGTGCAATTTTATGAGCAGTTATAAACAAAAAGAAAGAAATAATATGAACATAAATAATTTCTGAAAATAAATTGGTTTATGATAAAAATCATATTTCGTGTAACACATGTTACATAATTTTACACCAAGATTTTAAATGAAATATCAAATACAGTTATTATGAAAAATTTTAAACTTATATTAAACTTACTTGTTGTTGTAACAAGTTTTATGTTTTTCCAATGTACCAGTGAGTATACTCCTATAGCCGGAGTAGATGGTATTGATGGTGTAGACGGCGTCAATGGTATTGATGGCTCGGATGCTGATGCAGCACTTTGTATTCAATGTCACTCCTCTTCACATCGTGACCCTATTATTAATGCTTATGCTTCATCTGGACATGGTTCTGGTGGTTCCTGGGGAAGAGGAACACGTTCAAGTTGTGCTCAGTGTCACAACAATGAAGGTTACATTGATTATTTATCAGGCCAATTTTTTCAAACAGACACAGACCCTTTAAGTCCTGATTTTGGTGATTTAATTCTTGACGTCAATGAAGACCCTATTCCAATGGCAAATCCAGACGGGTATTTAGTGTCTAATCCTATTAATTGCACAGGATGCCATGATGCACACAGATCATTTAATTTTAGTGTAGATGGCAATGATTATGCATTAAGAAACATTGATCCTGTAAAATTAGTGCTTGACCCTACAGTACATATTGACTTAG
>NZ_DBNGMQ010000116.1:0-4090 GCF_057126245.1 Yeosuana sp.
TATTTTATTTCACAAACGAATTTCTTCATCAATAAGAATTAATATTTCTTCTATTTCTTTCTGCAACTCTTTATAAATATAAATCTGATAGTCAGCTCCTATAAAAATATCATAAAAAGTGTTTTGCAATATAAGGTCATCAAACATCACTAATCTATTTAGCTTGAACTTTGGGTTTTTAATATAGGATTGGTATCCTAACACCTGTTTCCATAAATCTTTTGTAATATTTTCAACTAGTATATTCTCATCCTCTTTTGCATCATTTACTAAATTTGGCCAATTAGTAAGTTTATTTTTTAATGAATCATTATTGATAATATTTAATCCGCCCGACAATAGAAGGCTCGTTAGAGCACCATCCGACGGATTAAAAGTGGCATAACCTTTTATATCAGTTTTAATACTATCTATTGGAATTAAACTTAATTCAGATTGTGTCATCCTAAATAATTTAAATATTTGGCTTATGTCGCTAACCATTATTTCAGTTTCGCCGATATTATCCTGTAACTGTGTTATGTTTGATTTAAAATTCGATCTAAGAGTTTTCAAAACTTTCTGTTCTGTAATTTTGTCTTTTCGAGCTTCATTCCAATTATTTATGGAAACTGCAATTAAAATCCCAATTACAACAAGAATAATTTCTCCAATTGCGTATTTCAGATACTTTCCAGTTTTACCTTCTGAAAGTAAATTTTGTCTAATTTTTCTAAAGAATTTTATCATTGGTTATTGGTTGCTTATAATGAAGGCTAACGGTCTAGTATATGAGCCGTTTACAATGGCTTATATACATTGTTATGCCTAGTTTTTATTTTCTTGATGATTTAATGACTTCCAATATTACATCCATTGCTTTGTCATTTCCCGCAAAATAATCTGTTGATGACCGAGCTACTGGGATATGTGGTGCAATCCATTTGCGATCATCTTCTGATTCGGAAGATTGGTGATACTGAGATGAAATAATCCCCATTAATCCTGAGTACGGTAACTTAAACCAACCGGATTCACCTGTGAAGTTAGGTGAGGAACCACTGGGCTCACCTACGAAAACAGCATTAGTAGTTGTTGTAATTCTAGTTAATAAATTCTGTGCTGCGGAAAATGTTTCTCGCCCGGCTAGTACGAAAATCGTTCCTTCAGGATTTGCAGCTTCAAAATTGATGATGGTTTTTATCATTGGGCCCAAGATTGCACCATTTCCGCCATTATTATGCCTTAAATCTAAAATGAAGTTTTGGACCTTATTCTGAGCTATTTGCCCACGTAGCTCTATATTGAAATCTTTTAATGATTGCTCTTCTTTTTGCCCGACCAAATTAAACTGAATAAAGATAGCATTGTGTTCGGGAAGAAATTCGTACCAATAAAGATCATCTCTTTTAGATAAGAACAAGGGTTGTTTTTCAACTTTTAATCTTGGCATCTTTGCAAGACCAGTAAAGTTCCAGGAAACTGGATTCATTATAACTTGCTGCGCATTTCCTTTTGTGTCGCTTAAAGTAATCGCTATTTCTTTGGTATCATTAATAATTGCTAAACTTTGAAGCACATCGGGCAGTCCTAAATAATAAGGACCCAACCAAAGTACCTGCATATCATTATCTCTAGCATTTACCACATTCGTTTTTACAAGAGCTTCTTCTACGGGCGTGTTTTCTATCGATATAACTTCATAACCAATCCATTGTTCATACCCTTCTTCTGCATCAACGATAAACAGCCCATCTGAGAACTGATAAAATTGAACAGGTAGTTTTTTTAAAGCACCAATTTTTGGGGTTGTTGGGAGAACTAAATTATGTCCACTTCCAAGACTTCCGACGACTTTCATAACCTCAACTACTATCTGCTCATCAGATAAAGTAGATGTGTTGCTTATTATATCCTGAATTGATTTCGAAAAATCAGTTTTGATCAATGCTTTTTTATTAGGATGTTGCAACTCCTTAATTCGCTTCTCAAGATAGCGCAAGTCTTTTTCCCAAGCTATTTCTCTGCTTATGTTCTCATCAGTATCAATCCCAAATAGTGCTTTAAAATCTTTATCATCATTAAAACTTTCAAAGGCAGGATCACCTATTATAAAGGGTTTTTCGTCATAACGAGCCTCAAATCCTTTTTGCAACCATAACAGAGCATTGGCCTTGTCACCATTAAGCGAATATGCTTTCGCAATTTGAATCATAATGTCATTTGAAGGATCAGAACCCACAGGATTGCCGGTTAAAACAGTTCCCCCGCCCAGGTCAAGGATTTTTTTAAGAGCATTTATGGCATTTGGATACTGCTGAACTTGGTAATATGAAAGTCCTAATAAATAGAATATGTCACCATCTTTTTGATAAGCTTGTGTAAGTTTTTCTAAAATAGGAATAGCCTCTTGCCATTTTTCATTCTCGACTAAACCAACGGCTTCATTTCTTTGGTTAAAGTATTCAATTGTATTTTCTACATTAACATTCTTCGATTGAGAAAAAGCCTCAGTGGATACAACAAGAGTTGAAATGAAAATACCAATAAGGACTATTGTGTAAGTTTTTATTTTGAACATTTTTATATCATTTTTTCTAATTAGGCATAACGGTTACGTATAAGAATAGTGCGGTTTTGTGTGCGAGGATTTTCCACAGGAAAATCAGACGTAACAAAATAGCACTAACCTTTGATTAAGCACTAAACTACGCATTATTTTTATACGATGTTGCCAGTAGTGTTTTAGTCTTAAAAATCATCATTTATTTCGTAATATATTCTTCCGTTTAATGGAATCATAGTGGTTGTTCCGTATGAATTAGAATTAGAAATCTTTTGTAATTCATATATTTTATTTGCATTAACTCTGTCCCAATATTCTAATGGAATAGTTTCTACAATTCCGAAAATCATTTTATCTCCACCTTCGCATCTGGTATCTACGAAATGTTCTTTAGGAACAAAATCGAGTGTAAAATCCAATTCTCCGTTTTTCTTAAAGTATTTCCATTTTCCAATTCGGTAATAATAGAACGCTCGGAATACACCACCCATTCCACAGTCGATAAAAGAACTTATTTTATAATTTCCTTCTGCAGTTAAAATTCCGTCCGAGTCAAATTCTTTCCACAAATTGAATTTTAAATCACTAACATTATTATCAGAAATTGCCATTTTTCCAATTCCTATTACAGTTCCTTTTTTATTTTTCAGTTTTATTAAAGTATCATTTTCAGGTATTCCATTTTCAAGTTCCCCATAGTGTTTATCGTCTTGAATGTAAATCCGATTTAGATTTCGGGTTCCACAACCAAAGGTCAAAATAATTAATATAAAGATTATCGATTTGTTCATTTTCGCATTACTGGCAACGGTTAGTATATGAAAAGTAGCGGATTTTAAGCATTACCTTTTCGGTTTATAACAGACCTTTGTTTTATTATTTATCTTTCGTTTAAGTATCAAAACCGCTATTTTTTATATACTTTGTTGGCATTAGTTATTCCTCCAATAGTTTTTCAATTTTTTCAATCATTTCACCAGCAGCTTCATTGTTTGGATTTAACTCTAAAGATACCTTGTAGTTTTTTAGAGCTAATTCATATTCCTTATTTATAAAATAAGCTTCTCCAAGACTATCGTAAGGATTCGGGAATTTTGGAAATTCGGAAACCAATAATGTAAATATTTTTATTGCTTCTTCTACTTTGTTTTTTGATAATAATTCATATCCAAGATTGTTCAATGCATTTTGATTTCCAAAATCGTATGCATCTATATTATCTTTCTTTAGTTGATGATATAAAGCAATCCCTTCATCCACATTTTTCATTGTTTTAGCTCTAATTTCCTCTTCTATTGATTTTTTTCCATTCGGTTTTAAATCATTCGAAAGTCTCCTAGCGGCAAGATGAAGTAAGTCGCCTGTAACCTGTGTACTGGCGTTTGTGATGATAGATACAGCCATATTGTATGCGGGATAAACATAAAACACATTTTGCATACCCATTCCTCCTCCATGGTGACTATAATGGATAGTTCCATCGTTATTATTTCCTATATTCCAATAATACCCTAATGAAAAATTTGAATGAACAGTAAAATTAAG
>NZ_DBNGMQ010000117.1:0-3328 GCF_057126245.1 Yeosuana sp.
TAGAAGTAGAGGTGCCTTATAGACCAAATAGTTTTGGCAATAGAGAAGATGGACATTATCCAGGGATTAAAGAAGTTCATTACGAACCTAAAGACGTGATTGTACCAAATTTTTTACCAGACACACCGGAATCTCGTGCAGAATTGGCACAATATTACCAATCGGTTTCAAGAGTCGATCAAGGTGTAGGTAGGTTAATATCTCATTTAAAAGCCGCAGGGGTTTATGATAATACCATTATTATTTACATATCAGATAACGGTATTGCATTTCCAGGAGCTAAAACTACCTTGTACGAACCTGGTATGAGATTGCCTTGTATTATAAAACAAACCAATCAAAAAAAACCTGAAGTTAAAGATAATCTAATAAGCTGGGTCGATTTAACCCCAACTATCTTAGACTTAGTTGAATTGTATCCAGAAGAAAACACCTTTCATGGGAAATCTTTTAAACCAGTTTTAGAAAATGAAAAAACGGCAACGGAAACTGACGAAGAGATTTATGCATCACATACGTTTCATGAAATTACCATGTATTATCCCATGCGTGTTATTGAAGATAAAAAATACAAATTTATTTATAATATAGCATACAAATTAGACTACCCATGTGCTGCAGATTTATGGGAGTCGCCTACATGGCAATCTGTTTACACGCAAGGATTAAATGCATACTACGGAAAACGAACATTAGCGGCTTATTTAAATCGGCCTAAGTTTGAGTTATATGATGTAGTTAATGATTCAGACGAAATTAATAATCTTGCCTATAACACGGCTTATGAAAATATTTTATCAGTCTATATTAAAAAAATGAAGGCATTTCAAAAAAGGACGAAAGATCCTTGGATTATAAAATGGGAACACGAATAAAAGTATTTTTTTTTAATTTAGAAAAGGAGACAAAAATTAACGAGTGAAGAACACTTAAAAAATATGAAAACCTACATGACAATAATAATGATGGCTTTACTTTCCATCAGTCTATGGGCACAAGATGGATATGTTTTCCCTCCAGTATCCGAACTTTCCCAAACGGACAAATTACAGGATCCATGGCAGTTTTTCAATAGTGACAAGCGGGTAAGCACCTATGTAGATTGGGAGGAAAGGCGCACTGAGCTTAAAAAAATGTTTGAATTCTATGAATATGGCAGAGATTTTCCTCGTCCTTACAATACTATTGGGACAATTGTAAGCAAAAATACCCGCTACAATGGAAAAGCTGACTTCTATGATGCCCATTTGTCAATGGGACCAAATCATTCTATAAAGGGCGATCTGAGATATATAGTGCCTACGGCAGGAGAAGGTCCCTATCCGGTTATCCTTTATACACAATATTATCCGAATGATAAACCCCTTGATATGGATTGGATGGAAAAAGTCATTGATAGAGGATATATTGTAGCTGAGTGGTATTGCAGGCAGTTTGATCCTTATGGAGGTGGGAATAAACTTGAACCAGGTACGGTACAGAGTGCTTACCCTGATTATGATGGTGCTGTACTTATGGAATGGTCATGGGGAGCAAGTGCTATGATTACCTACCTGAGTTCACTTACAGAGGTGGACACCAGCAGATTAATATTGGTAGGTAATTCCAGGCGGGGGAAGACAGCTCTCCTGACAGGGGCTTTTGATGAACGAATTGATTTAATCGTGCCTTCTTGTTCCGGCTGCATGGGCTTTCCGGTTTTTAGATTTTCCGGAGAAGGCGCCTGTGACCTAACCGGCAAAAATGTGGAGGTATTCCCCGGTTGGAACAATAAAACTTTTAAAGATTTTGCCTATGGTAACGAGAACAGATTTCCTATTGACCAGCATTTGTTGGCTGTACTAATGGCTCCCAGGGCAATTATTGTAAATGAAGGATCCAACGATAATCTTGCCAATCAGGAAGGCTCACAGGAATCCTATCTTGCAGTAAAAGAAGTATATAAATGGCATGGAGCGGAAGAAAACATAGGTTGGTACCATAATGTGAATGGTAGACATGGCTATTTTGAACATGACTGGTTTCATACAATAGATTTTGCTGAAAAGGTTTTCGTGGGCAAAATACCTGCAAGTGGTGTAACCTATAATGAATTAGTCTATCCTCCAAGAAATACATTTGACTGGAAGGCACCAGAAATACCTTTAGAGAACTGATAGGAAATTTAATTTCCAAAGACTTAAATCATCAAGGTAAAAGATAAATACGAAAAAAAATCCAGAGACTCTTTCCTATAATCACTTTTTCGAGCTCCAAAAAAATGGCTTGATAAAAAGGCATAGCTTTC
Organism: Yeosuana sp.; assembly: GCF_057126245.1. Lineage (NCBI taxonomy): Bacteria > Pseudomonadati > Bacteroidota > Flavobacteriia > Flavobacteriales > Flavobacteriaceae > Yeosuana > Yeosuana sp. The sequence continues at coordinate 2,288 of NZ_DBNGMQ010000117.1, forward strand.
TCCGAACCTGGGTTGTGAAGTTGTTCCGATAGTGTGGTTAAACGAATCGGATTTTGAAAAAGCGTCTATATTAAACAAAAAAATTAAAAATTAGAGTGCATCATCGTTGTTGTGAAAAAAATCTCAATTTCATAACCATCAAATCTAATTAATCCATCGTAAGTACCAATTCAAATGAAGTTTTCAGAATCCTTTATAATATCACTTACGTCATTGAAATAAACCATTTGTAACAGCTAATAAATTAAATTGTAATTGTTGTGCGTGCACCGAATCGATTACTCCTAAAATAAAAAATAAACATGTTATATATTTATTCATCCGAGTAAGTTGACTATTTGTTAAGTATCTACCAAATTAAACAAGCAAAAACTAAAATTAATGATTGAAATACCATTAAATATGGGTATTTGTTACATTAAGATAGTTTATTGTTACACCGGAATACAAGTCAAAAACCAATTCATTCTATATTTGAAAAGTTAAATTTTGTTATAATTTGATTAACTATAAACAACGTGTCTTCTACTGTTATTTTTTATAACTCAAGAGTTGTTTCTACTATAAAATCAAATTGGAAGTAAGAACGTGTTCGGTTTCCAATTCCAACCATACAAATAGATTTAACAAAAATTTTAATTTAAAAACAAGAATATTAACTATATCTGAATTTAAACATTATGAAAAAAAAATACTTTTCTTTAGTCTTATTAATGTGTGCTTCTATAAGTTTTGCACAAACCATCGCTTTTAATAATGGTGGTGGCGACTTTTTATGGTCAAATACTGCTAATTGGGCTGGTGGCTCAGTTCCAACCGCTGTTAATACGGGTAATTTTATAAGCCCAATTGAGTCTATAGTTGATTCAAATTTTACAATTAAAGGAATTCTAATTGGTTCTGATCCAGCAACTGATTTTTCAGTAAACGGAACTAATACCTTAACCATAAATTATGCTGTTAAACAGGGTATAGCAATAACAAATGGTTCCAAACAAGGTATAAAGTTCTCAATTAAGTGTAACATTAATATCAACAGTT
>NZ_DBNGMQ010000118.1:0-5678 GCF_057126245.1 Yeosuana sp.
TTGAATGGCGTATTGGTTCATCTTTCACATTTTCATTGGAAATGTATGAAGCAATATCATCACCTTTTTTTAAATCTTTAATTATTTCATCTTCAGTGAGATGATCTGTCCCTACGGGGATTGAAACAATAAACTCGGCTCCTTTTTTGTTTTCAAAATTAATTTTAATGTTACCATGGTGAAGGTCTACTAATTCTTTAACCAATGCTAGCCCAATACCACTTCCTTGTATCTCATTTTGCTTTACATCAGGCTCTATTTGATAAAATTTATTAAATATTAATAATGCTTTTTCTTTAGGTACGCCAATGCCAGTATCCTCTACTGAAAATTCAAATTGAACTGGATTTCCATCATCGTCTTCTACTAAATTGGTTTTAATTGATATCTTTCCACCATCAGGAGTGAATTTAAAGGCATTCGAGAGTAAATTGAAAATTATGATTTCCATTTTATCTCGGTCATAAAATAACTCAACGAACTCCCTATCATTCTTAAATTGATATTCAATATTTCTGTGGGTCGCCAATTCTTGAAAAGACAAGCTACTTTCTTTTAAAAAATGGATTATGTTGCCCTTTCCTGCATTCAGTTTGAGTTTTTCAACCTCATTCTTCCTGAAATCTAAGAGTCTGTTAACTTGGCGTAACAAATTTTTTGAATTTCTGTTTAATACGTCTAAATGACTTTTTAAATCATTTGGAATCTTAGATATGTCTTTGGTCATTTCTTCTAATGAACCCAAAATTAAAGTTAAAGGTGTTCTTAGCTCATGAGAAACATTTGTGAAGAATTGCAATTTAAGCTGGCTAATTTCCTGAATCTTCTCCTTTTCCACCTTTTCAGATTTCAACACTTCTTTTTCATTTCGAAGAAACTTATAAAACCTATATAAAACCCAGATTAGGATAGAGGTTAATATCAAGTAAATGATATAAGCGAGATTTGTTTTCCACCATGGAGGTAAAATGGTTATTTTAATGGATGCCTCATTATCATTCCAAATACCACTATTATTGGCTGCTTTAAGTTTGAATATATATGCACCAGGATTGGCATCTGCAAATGTTAAACTTCGTTCGTTTCCCAATTCATGCCATTGATTATCTTTTCCCTCTAATTTATATTTAAAAATATTCTTTTTAGGCTGTATATAGTTTAATGCAGCAAAATCTAAAGTAAATGGAATATCATTGTAATTTATAACCACATGAGGTGCATTACTTTCAATGTCTTCTGACATAGCTACAGAATGCCCTTTAATCTTAAAATCTGTGATGACAACCGGCGGGATGTAAAAGTTTTTTTTAATATCTTTAGGATTGAAAATATTGAATCCATTCATTCCACCAAACAGTAATTCACCATTTTGGGCAGCATAATATGCGTCGTAATTAAATTCGTTGCTTTGCAATCCATCCGAAACGTCATAATTCCTACATGTATGTGATGCAAGATTAAATTGAGAAAGACCCTTGAATGTACTAAGCCATAAATTACCTTCTTCATCTGGAAGAATTCCAACAACTGAATTACTTGCTAGTCCATTTAATATTGTGAACTGTTGGGTTTCAGAAAAATCATTTTTTATAAAGAATATCCCTTGACCTTCAGTGGCTACCCAAAAATTATTTTCTTTGTCTTGATACATACAAGTTACAAGTGAATTTATTTTATCGTTTAAAATTGCTAAGGATTTATTATTAATTGTTTTTGCCTTTATGTCAACTAATCCCACACCATTGGAAGTACCTACCCAAATGCGTTGTTGATTGTCTTCAATAATTTCATAAATAGTCTGTGAGAAATAATCAGTACTAAATCGGATGAACTTTTTTGTTTTTTGGTCGAACAAATTCAACCCCTTTTTTATTGTTCCAACCCATAATCTATTTTGACTGTCAAGCGTTAAACAGGTTACCCAATCAGAACTGATACTCTGGTCATCATTAGTGTCATTTTTAAAATGATCAAATTTATTTTTAGATTTTGTGTCATAAACATCTAATCCACTACCATGTGTCGCGATATATAAATTACCCTGTTTATCTAAAACGATATCCTGAATATTATCATTACTTAGACTATACGGATTATTCGGATTTTTTTTAAAGGCTGTAAACGTTTTTGCCTTAGTATCAAAATAATTTAACCCACCTCGTTCTGTTCCTATCCAAAAATTATGGTTTTTATCTTCAGCAAATGAACTGACTACATGATAACTCAAACCAGAGAACATACCATAATGTTGAAAAGAATCGAAATTTTTATCTAAGTAATTTACAGCTCCCTGCCATGTACCGACCCAGATATTTTCGGAATAATCTTTAAAAATTTTATATACCGAATTCTGACTTAGGCTATAAGGATTTTTATTATTGTGTGTGTAACTTAAACACAAATTATCCTTTGTATTAATTTTATAAATACCGCTATAACTACCTACCCATAACGTATTAGAACTATCAGTCATTATTGTTCTTACCTCATTAACAGACACCTTATCGCCTTTACTATTTCTTGCTATAAACGGTTCAATACTTTTTTTTATGGCATTAAATCGCCATAAACCTGTAAAAGATCCAACCCAAATATTTCCATTTTCATCTTCTTTAATATCCCCTTTTCCAGAATTTTTAGGATCATCTATTGTTTTCTGGTTAAATGAATATCGTTGAAATTTATTACTTCCAGCTTCCAAACAGGCAAGGCCTTGAAGGAATAGTACCCACAAATTTCCTTTGGAGTCCATGAAAACCTTATCAATCTTCTGAGATACTGAGGTATTTTGGTCATTTAGATTTAAATCAATATTCTTATGAACTCCCTTTGCAGGCTCAAAATAAACCAATCCATAATCTGTACCAATCCACAAATTATTTTTATTGTCCTCGCAAATAGTGTTAATAGAGTTTATGTTTTTAAAATAAATATTTTCGAACTTATCACTTTCATCATACAAACTAAGGCCTCTTGAGGTTCCAATCCATAATTTATTTTTGCTATCAACAAAAAGAACATTGATGTAATCACTTGAAATGCTTTCTGGAATTCTTGCATTTGAGAAATAGTTTTTAAATTCTATTCCATCAAACCTGTTTAGTCCATATTTAGTGGCTATCCAAATAAACCCTTTAGAATCCTGGTTGATATCGGTTATAGAAGTATGTGAAAGCCCATCGTTTATAGTGTAATGTTTAAACTTTAAGTCATTATAATTGTTATTATTCTCTTGAGTAAATGAAAATTTAACGCCTATAATAAGGAGAAGCAGAAAAAAATAAAAATGTTTATAGTTTAATGACATAATCAATTTAAAAATAATGATATAAATTTAGATAAAACTTAGTCTAACTGTTTACAAAAATTATTTCTAATTTAAGAAACAGTTTCAATTTATAATATTAACAGCATAGAATGAAAATCTGCAAAACACCGAACGGAACTTCTCATGGCAAACATTATAAAAAATCACATATAAGAGAGGGTGAAATGATTTTATTTTAGGGGAATGTCTAAAGTACTTTTGATTTTTGAGTATGATGTTAAAATCAAACTATATTTCATTATTCATATAAAGATATCAAATTTCTATTGTCTCAAAAAAGATAAATTATGGTCACAAATTAGTCACAAAAGAAAATAATAAATCCTAACATATTTTATTTAAATATGTTAGGGTTTAATAAAGTGAACTCAAATAAAATCATTATAGTTATCTGAATCAATATGAAAAAGCGTTATATTTCGCTTTAAATTGAGAATTTTACATGATTTGCCACATTCAATTCAAAGTATATTTTTAAATAACAAAAAAACCAGATTATGTCAAAAAAAATTGTATTTATTGCTTTTGTAGTCTCTCTAGGCGGATTTTTATTTGGTTTTGATGCAGGCATCATTTCGGGAGTTATGTCTTATGCAGGACCAGAATTTAATTTAAGTGAAGGACAAGTTGGTTGGGTTGTTAGTTCCCCTTCGTTTGCTGCTATGATAGCCATGTTGTTTTCAGGTAGACTAAGTGATATATTAGGTAGGAAAAAAATATTACTGGCGGTTGCTTTTTTATATGCAGTGTCAGCATTGTTGTCTGCCTATGCAATTTCATATGAGATGCTTTATATAGCTCGAATGATTGGTGGTTTGGCATTTGGTTCTGCACTTATTTTAGCGCCTATGTATATCGCAGAAGTTTCTGTAGCAGAAAATAGAGGTAAGTTGGTGTCTATACAACAATTAAATATTGTACTTGGTTTTTTTGCTGCCTTTTTAAGCAATTACTTTTTTAATAAATATAATTCGCAAGAAAGCGCATTTTTAAATGATGGGAATGTTTGGCGCTGGATGCTTGGAGTGGAGCTAATACCTGCTCTTTTATATTTTTTGGCGCTATTTTTTGTTCCGAAAAGTCCACGTTGGTTATACTTAAAGAACAAATTTGAAGATGCTAAAAAAGTACTCAACGCAATCCATGGAGAATTAAGAGGAAAACAAGAGATTGAATCTATTGAGGAAAATATTCATGCCGAAAAAAACAAATCAAAAGTTGTTATTAAAGATTTGCTAAAAAAATCATTGCGGTTTATACTTGTTGTAGGTTTAGTTGTGGGGGTACTTCAACAAATAACGGGTATTAATGCGGTGTATTTTTATGCGACTTCTATTTTTAAACAAACTGGAATAGGCACAGATGCCTCATTTTCATCTGGAGTTTTATTAAGTACAATAACTGTTATCTTTACTTTTGTTGCTATGTATTTAATTGATAGAATGGGAAGAAGACCGTTGCTATTAATTGGAACAGCAGGAATTGCATTAAGTTTATTACTATGTGCTTATGGATTTAAGCAGGCAACATATGAATTAACAGGAGAAGAAATTTCAAATCTTGAATTTTCGGAAGCTAATAAATTAGAACCTTATGCCAATCAAGTTTTTAATAATGATGTCGATTTTAAAAACGCCATGAAATTAGCATTAGGAAATCAGATTTATAGTAAGAATGATGGTGCCATTTTGGAAGCTGCAACTACCATGAACGCGACCCTAGTTCTTATAGGTATATTAGGTTTTATTGCATGTTTTGCATTTTCATTAGGACCAGTCATGTGGGTGTTACTTTCTGAGTTATATCCTATTAAATATAGAGGACTAGCTATTGGAGTTATTGCTTTTATAAACTCTTTAATTAGTTCTGTCGTGCAACTGATTTTCCCATGGGAATTATCAAATCTCGGTAATGCCATGAGTTTTTTCTTGTTCGGAGCAATTGCACTTGTTGGATTTTTTGTATTATTAAAAATATTACCTGAAACCAAGGGGAAATCCTTAGAACAAATTGAAAATGATTTAGTTAGAAATTAGGTTTGAAAAATGAAATATTAAAGGGATTGTTTTAAACACGTGATTAGTGTGCTTATTCAAAATTAAAACAGTAGCTAACAATGTATAAAAGCAATAGCGGTTTGGGTCTTAATTCAAACCGTTTTGCTTTTCTTTATGTATCTTGTTATTCGAAAGTAGCAGCGTTTAAATCCGCTACTGCTCTTATACTAACCGTTGTAAAACATTTAGAACAAAATATGTTTTTAATGAATCCTAATTAGAATTCATTTAAGATAATTAAACTATAATAGTTTGTTGACATTTGCTTTATAAGTTTGTCCTATAGGAATTTT
>NZ_DBNGMQ010000119.1:0-5575 GCF_057126245.1 Yeosuana sp.
GAATCGGTTGCCGCTAAATCCTTATCTAAACATATTAAGCAACCTTTTCTAAATGCACTTCCTATCACGAAGCCTCTTTCAGACGGACAAACAGTACTTAGTAACGCGGTTGGCTATGTACAACATATAGATATAGCAACTCTACAAGCATTGGCTAAAGAAAAGGGCTTCAAAATTCAACTTAATTGTCTACCCGGAGATTTTATTCATAAAAATTTTGCGATTACATCCTTTACAAATATTGCGGGTTTAGACTTAGATAAAATAACAAAGAAGATTAATGATGCTATACATGTTGGTGATACGCGATGGTTTGACGAAGACCCTAGATTTGGGTTTATTGCCCTAACAGAAATTGCCAGTAAAGCCCTTTCCTCAGGAATTAATGATCCTGGAACTGCTATTCAAATTATTGGTAGTCATGAACGGCTCTTTTTTTTATGGAATGAATCCATTGAAAATAAGAAAGAAAATAGCATCCTTTATGATTGCATCACAGTTCCCGACATTTCAATGATAGATTTTTTTGATGATGCTTTTCGACCTATTTCCCGAGATGGTGCTAACAACATAGAAGTGATGTTACGATTACAAAAGGTATTTAAATCAATAGAAACGATAAATCATGAGGATATAAAACAATTGGCAATGCAATATTCAAAGGAAGCTTACTATAGAGCGGAATTATCCATAAATTTTAGACCTGACCTCGATATATTGAAAAAGGAATGCTTATTCTATTATTAAAAAAACAAAAGACGGATTGTATAGCAAAAGCTATAAATAAGAAAATGGATTCACCATAGTTGGCATTCAATAAATTCAATTTTGCTACAGCATGTCTACAAAATAAAAAAAGCCCAGGTTTATTCGGCTTTTTATTAGAGCGTCAAGAAAAAATATAGAACCTGCTAATTACAGAATTAGAGAAATTTGATTCCTTAAATATTTATCTCAATTTAAAAAAAATCTCCAACCAAAAAGGTTGAAGGTTCTAAAAGTAGCGTGAACTGGATTCATTTCTTTGTTTATCAAAGTAATGGGCCATAATGGGAAGCTTGAACAACAAACCAGATTTGATACTCAAATCTATTTTTTATATCTCTCATTTCATTAAGCAAGCTTCTTAATTGAATCCACAAAAAAACCAGACACTTTCGTATCTGGTTTGTAGTAGCGAAAAACATCGAATTATCGAATCTAAATGAGTTTGTGAATTATTTTTTAAATAAGCAAATTATACAATTATTTGTAAACTGTACTTAATAAATGTTTAATTACATTTTTTAACAGCTTCAATAGTTGCAGAAACAATGAAATTTTCAACTTCTTTACCAGGGGCCCAATCTTTTATAAATTCTCTACTTTTATATTTAGGCTGAATTTTTATTTTATTAAATCCTGAATTGTTAAGAATATTTTTTAATTCTTCAATTGATGAAGCACCCGATACACATCCAGAAAAAAGTGATGGGTCGTATTTTAAATCATCAGTCAAAGGTTTAAATAAGACAATATCAGATATTGCCAATTTCCCACAAGGTTTTAAAACTCTAAAAGCTTCAGCAAAAACCTTTTCTTTTTCAGGAGACAAATTTATCACACAATTAGAAATAATTACATCAATAATTGAATCTGCTATTGGTAGGTGCTCAATTTCTCCCAAACGAAATTCTGTGTTAATATAATTGCCCTTTTTAGCATTATTCCTTGCAAGTAAAATCATTTCAGGGGTCATATCTACCCCAATAACTTTACCTGTGTCACCAACGGTTTTTGATGCTAAAAAACAATCAAATCCGCCACCGCTACCGAGGTCCAAAACAGTCTCTCCTTGTTTGAGTGCAGCTATTGCTTGTGGGTTTCCACACCCAAGGCCTAAATTTGAGCCGTCTGGTACAATTTCACATTCTTCAGACGAATAACCCAAATTACCTGAAATGTTATTATAATTATTTGATTTAGGAGTGCAACAATATTCTGGTTCGTTATTTTCCAACACTCCATTCGATAAGGCCACATTTTTATAATTTTCCATTACGGATTCTCTTATTTTGTTTATTGAAAGCTTTTCCATTGTAAATTATTTTAAAATATTAATTGTAAATAATGAAGATTAAAATAAATTAAGAGCCTTCAAATTTGAAGGCTCTTAATTCCTACGTTATCAATTAACAGAGTCTACGACTTGAATCAAATCTGCTTCTAGTACCACTACATCTTGTTCTAGTTGAGAAGCCTCTTATACTTCTTTGAGTGGTTGCTAACGTGCTTGTGTTTTTTGAGTGTTTTGTGTTTTTCATGGTGTATGTTTTAAATGAATAAATTAAAAATCACTACCAAGACTGTTTTAACTCAAAAAAGATGCAACATTTATTGATTTTTTTTTCTTAAAGACTTTTGGATTGGTTTACAATCACTTCTTATTCCTAAAGAAATTAGATTTCCTTTTTCATCTTTTTCTAGATTACCACATTCAATAATTTTCTCTTTTAAAAGGTTTCTGGCTCTCTGTATTCTACTTTTTGTAGCTGTTAAACTTAAATTTAACTTTTGAGCAACTTCTTTTTGTTTTAACTCTTCAATCTCTGACAGTTGCAGTGGGATTGCATACTTTTCAGGTAATAATTGCATTAGTGGTTTGACAATTTCATTTGCCTCTTGATAAACATCATAATCATCATTATCATAATTTTCAGGAACATTGTCAGTGAACTTGTTTTTCCTTTTTAAATAATCAATTGTTGTATTATGAGCAATCTGAAACATCCATGACCTTACATTCTTAATATTAACAGAGGAGCAACAAGAATTGTAAACCTTCATTAATACCTCGTGAGATAAATCGTTTGCTATCTCTTCATTTTTGACTTTTTTAAAGATATAATACTTTAACCCATTTTTATATTCAAGCCAGAGCGAAGAAATGTCGGAGTATTTTTTTAATTCAGTCATATTCTTAATATGTATTGATTATTTAATACAAAGGCATACAAATTTAAGTATTTATTGTTAATAGTTTTTGGCTTTGAAATGTTATGACCAAAGCCAATAGTGTATTTTCTTTAATCTCATGTATATCAAGCAATACAGGAAGTTCTAAAATAAAGAAAGTCGGTGAAAATACTGACTTTCTCTCTTTAGTAGCGGGTACTGGATTCATTTCTTTGTTTCTCAAAGAAATGGGCCATAATGGGAAGCTTGAACAACAAACCAGTGAGCTTCGGGTTATGAACTCTCTATTTTATTTTTCATCAACAGTTTTACTGAGCTCAGACACCCTCAAATTATAAAATCGTATGCAAAAACGTATGCAGTTTTTGGTTTTCAGATTATTAATAATATTTAATACAATTTAGTCAATTAATTTTTACTAGAATAAAACGGATTTTAAAGTTTATAAGATAGGTTTTTTGTAAATCAAGTTTATTTAAAAACCCAATAATAGTCTCTATTGTCTTTATTAAAATATCTATGACTCGAACCAGATATACCTTACTTCAAACCAAATATTAGAACTTTTAAAACATTTAAACGGAAAATTATAATAAAAATTAGGTGTTAAGATGCAATAATAACAGAACGAGTAGAACAAACAGAAAAAATGTCGAACCAAATCATTAAAAAACTCAATACATTTTCTGAAATAAATATCTAATTCTCTTATAAAATTACATTTGTTTTTTTAATCAAAAAACCTCCACTCAAAAAAGAATGAAGGTTTTACTCTATTTCGTTAACCTTAGGGTTATTAAATAATAATCTATACTTATAAACACGCTATTTAACGTTCAATTCAAAACTATTTAACGATAAGCCTTTTAGTTGCAATGTTACTATTGTCATCTTCAATTGTAATCAAATGCAATCCTTTTGAAAGATTTGAAACATTCAATTCTTTTTGATTATAAACTACTTTCTCAAGAGCACCAATAACGGAATATACTCTAACAACCTTTATATTTTGTAATCCGCTAATTTTAACAAATTCTTGAGCAGGATTAGGGAAGATTCTAACAAGATTATTTTTAGACATTTTATCACCCAATCCTAACGTACCTCCAAATTCAAATGCGCCAGCATCAGGCGTGCCAGTTCTTGTAGCTCCTCTTTGATCTATAGTGGGTAATGTTAACCCCGCAGCAGCAGTACAAAAATCTACTGCATTACTAGCATCTACAACAGCTAATACTTGGGTGTTTCCACCTTCATCTGTTAAAGTTCCTGTTAAACCTGCTTGTGCTGAAGTTCTTCCTTTTAAATTGTTTTTATTAGCATCATCTATAATGCTAAGAAAAGGTCCTGCATTTTCTAGGCCTCCTAAAATACAGTTTACAATATTAGTAGCATTTGCTCCTAGAAAATTTATAGCCCTGTTTGCAACGAGATCTGCATTTACAATAATAGAATTATAAGCACTAAAATTAGTATCTGAAGTACCTGTAAATCGCATTCCTTGTTTTGTTGCTGCCACATGACTATTATTATACAACGTTGCATGTACCAACTGTAAATTTATATTTGTACCTGCACCAGCACCAGTAAAGGTTGCTGATTTAGACCAAATAGAACCACCACCGTTACCACCAGAAGGACTCGTTGCATTGTTATTAGAAACAGTACTGTTTTCTAGATTCACATTTATTAAGTTGTTGTCTCCAAAACCAGGGTTTCCATTAATATAAATAGCCCCTCCATTTCTACCTGTATTATTATCTATTAAAGATTGATTGATGTTGATTGTACTATTGATAGTTACACCATTGTTTGGTGCTGCTATAAGCCCTCCACCATCTAAAGTAGAAGAATTATTTTTTATAGTACATTCTAATACATCTGCATTAGATCCTGCAATGCTTAGTCCACCACCATTCTTTGCTGAATAGTTATTTTCAATGATTAAATTTTTCAGTGTAATTTTATCTGTAACCTTATCAACATTAATTCCACCTCCATTTTCGCCACTGTTACCATTCCTAATTCCAAGGTTTTCAATAGTAACATTTAATACATCTGTATCGCCGCCTCTAATAACATTAACAACCCCAGCTCCAGAGCCGTCTGAAACTGCTGAAGCTGCCTCTTGAATAATATCTGTAGTAGGGTCTACACCTCTTAGTGTAATGCTTTTCCCAAAAGAAATAGCTTCTGTATGAGTTCCTGTGATTAATATCACATCGCCATCGGCAGAAGCATCTATTGCCTCTTGAATTGTGCCATAGGAACTACCACCTTCAATAGTGACAGTTTGCGCAGATAGCACAAGAGTGAAAATAATAAAAAATAAAAAAGTAATATTTTGTTTCATAATTTTTAGCTTTAAGTTAATTATTTATTTGATTTATATGCTTTCCATTGTTTTTGTCTTTCTACACCTATTGCCTTTTTAGTTTGATTGTAAACCTTATTTCCCAATTTTTTTAGCTCTTCTTTTCTCTTTTCTTGATCATCAGCATAGTTTTTATTTATAGCTTTATTTTCTTTAAAGCGCTCCAATTGAATTTCGTAAATGGCTTTAGATTCTTCTTTATTTAAGGATAATACCTCCGTCATTTCATCTGTAAACTTTTGAGCT
>NZ_DBNGMQ010000120.1:0-8239 GCF_057126245.1 Yeosuana sp.
TTACATTACACACAATAGTTTAAGAGCCTTGATAATCATCAAGGCTCTTTTTATTAACAAATGTTAATAACCTAGGTTTATAAGTGGTTGATATCTAACGGGCTAAAAAATTTGTTTTTTTAAATTCTGGTTATATATTAGCAGAAGGAATAATAACAACCTTGGTTGGTTTCATGGCAACATGAATTTGTATTATATTCTAATAAGGTAACGTTCTTTATAATAATTGTTTTTTGAGGTTTGGATGTGCCGCGTGTAAGCGTGAGTGAGCAGAGAACCATGACACTGTAAAAAGTCCCAGACGTGAAAATAGCTGGCAACTAATACGGTCGAAAGCTTGAAAAAGCAACAGAGATCGAAAGTGAATGTTGACATTAAGAGCAATGCTATGAGTTTACCCAACGTGCAAACGAAAAGGAAGGCGATTAGGATCAAGAAGAACAATTAAACTAAAGCATTTTGGTAATAGGTCAATGCATATTGAAAATTACAACACAAAATGTTTTATTGAAATAACAAGACTTGAATTGAAAAGGTTTGAATGCAAGTTTAGACTGATTAACAGAAATGTTAATAAATCATGTAGGGTTATTTCAAAGAAAGCCATGTCAAAGTAGATTAAATTCTATAGTGATATGGCTTTTGTTTTTTATAAATTTTTCTATCCATATATTAAAATACTTCGCTTAAGTTATTGCAATTATTATTTTTTAAAAAAATCTACAAATACATTAAACATCATTACACAATATCTCTATTTAAAAAGGCAAATTTTGTATATTCGCAAAGCAAAAAAACATGAATGTTTATTCATTTTCTCCACAATAAATAATTAAAAATAGAGAGACAGCAATGCCAAAAATTATCTATACAAAAACTGACGAAGCCCCAGCTTTAGCAACACATTCATTTTTACCAATAGTAAAAGCATTTACGACATCTTCTGGAATTACTATTGAAACAAAAGACATCTCTCTTGCTGGAAGAATTTTAGCAAATTTCCCAGAATTATTAACTGAAAGCCAAAAAGTATCCGATTCATTAGCAGAATTGAGCGTGCTAGTAAAAAAACCAGATACTAACATTATAAAATTGCCAAATATTAGTGCTTCTTTGCCGCAACTAAAAGAAGCTATAAAAGAGCTTCAATCAAAAGGATATGCATTACCTGAGTATCCGGAAGACCCAAAAGATGCTGAAGAAAAAGCTGTTAAAATAGCCTATGATAAAGTAAAAGGTAGTGCAGTAAATCCTATATTAAGAGAAGGAAACTCTGACAGACGTGCTCCTAAAGCGATTAAAAATTACGCCAGGAAAAATCCACATAGCATGGGAGCTTGGAGCAAAAATTCAAAAACGCATGTAGCAACTATGAATAAGGGGGACTTTGCTCATAATGAAAAATCAATGACTATTAAAACTGCTACAAACTTAACAATAGTGCATCACGACTCAAATGGTAACAAAACCATTTTGAAAGATAATTTATCTATTCTAAAAGATGAAATTATTGATGCAACCGTTATGAGGAAAAATGCACTATTAGCTTTTTTAAAAGAACAAATTACCGATGCTAAAGAAAAAAATGTCTTATTTTCTTTGCATATGAAAGCAACCATGATGAAAGTGTCAGACCCCATCATTTTTGGTTATGCTGTAAAAGTGTTTTTTGCTCCTGTATTTGAAAAACATGCTTCTGTTTTAAAAAGCTTAAATGTTGATCCAAATAATGGTTTTGCAAACGTATTATCTAAAATTCAAGAATTACCTGAAGTTAAACGTGAAGAAATTGAAGCTGATATTGAATTGGTTCTTAAAAATGGCCCAAGTTTAGCGATGGTTAATTCAGAAAAAGGGATTACGAATTTAAATGTTCCTAGTGATGTTATTGTTGATGCGTCTATGCCAGCTATGATTCGTACTTCAGGAAAAATGTACAATGCCGAAGGAAAATTACAAGACACAAAAGCTGTAATTCCAGACAGCAGTTACGCAGGAATTTATCAAGCGACTATTGATTTTTGCAAAGAAAACGGAGCCTTCGACCCAACCACTATGGGGACAGTTCCTAATGTTGGGCTAATGGCTCAAAAGGCTGAAGAATACGGTTCTCATGACAAAACATTTGAAATAAAAGCCGATGGTATTGTAAAGGTTATTAATGATTCTGGAAAAGTTTTAATGGAACATACCGTTGAAGCTGGCGACATTTGGAGAATGTGCCAAGTAAAAGATGCGCCTATTCAAGATTGGATTAAACTTGCGGTTTCTAGAGCCAGTGCTACTGATACACCAGCCGTTTTTTGGTTAGATAATAAAAGAGCTCATGATAAAGAACTGATAAAAAAGGTGAATAAATATTTACCTAAACATGATACGAGTGGTTTAGATATTAAAATTTTATCACCAATAGAGGCTACAACCTATACATGCCAAAGACTTAAAGAAGGTAAAGATACTATTTCTGTTTCAGGCAATGTATTACGTGATTATTTAACAGACTTATTCCCTATATTAGAAGTTGGAACTAGTGCAAAAATGCTATCGATTGTACCACTAATGAATGGAGGAGGCTTGTTTGAGACTGGTGCAGGGGGATCTGCTCCAAAACATGTAGAACAGTTTTTAGAAGAAGGTCATTTACGTTGGGATTCTCTGGGAGAATTTTTAGCATTGGCGGTTTCTCTTGAATTTTTGGGAGAAAAAAACAATAATAAAAAGGCACTTATTCTCGCTGACACTTTAGATAAGGCAACAGACAAATTTTTAGATAATAAAAAATCACCTTCAAGAAAAGTTGGTGAATTGGACAACAGAGGTAGCCATTTTTATTTAGCCATGTACTGGGCAGAAGCTCTGGCATCTCAAAATGAGGATCCTGAATTAAAAGAAAAATTTAGTAAAATTGCTAAATTATTGAATGATGGAGAAACAAAAATTTTAAAAGAATTAAATGATGCTCAAGGGTCTCCTGTTGATATTGGAGGATATTATATTCCAAATGATAAACTAGTGAGTGAAAGTATGAGACCTAGCAAAACATTTAACAGCATATTAAATAACTAGAACGTTAATTTAAACTTAAAGCCCCTTATCCAGGGGCTTTATTTTATATTTTTGGCAAAAAATTGCTTTTAATGAAATATCTTTTAACCTATTTCTTTTTAGGTTCATTCTTTATTGTAAATGCATCATATGCCCAAGAAAAGTTTACCTTAAGTGGCATCGTTTCAAACCAAGAAAGTAATGAAACCCTTATAGGTGTGAATATTATTGTTCCCGACTTAAAAACAGGAACGTCAACCAATGAGTATGGGTTTTATTCCATTACACTTCCAGAGGGAAACTATGAAATAGTTGTTAGTTATTTAGGCTTTAACAATTTTAAAAAAACCATTAATCTATCCAAAGATATAAGCCAAAATTTTCAGCTTGAAGAGTCTTTAGAAAGTTTGGGAGAAGTTATTATCACAGATAATGTTGAGAAACTGGATATTTCAACACCCCAAATGAGTGTTAACGCGTTAACAGCAAAAACAATTAAACAACTACCTACAATATTGGGAGAAGCGGACGTTGTTAAAGCTATTACACTACTTCCAGGTATTTCAAATGCAGGTGAAAATTCTTCTGGTTTTAACGTACGAGGTGGTGCAGCTGATCAGAATTTAATATTATTAGATGAAGCTACTATTTATAATTCGTCGCATTTATTTGGACTATTTTCTGTTTTTAATCCTGATGCTATTAAAGATTTAAAATTATTTAAAGGCGGTATCCCTGCGAGATATGGCGGCAGAGTATCGTCCGTTTTAGATATTTATCAAAAAGAAGGGAATAGTAATGATTTTCATGTTAATGGAGGTATTGGCTTTGTATCAAGTAGACTTATGGTGGAAGGACCAATCAAAAAAAATGAAGGATCTTTTCTTTTTGGAGGCAGATCATCATACGCTCATTTATTTTTACCGCTTTTCGATATTGATAATGTTGCTTATTTCTATGATTTGAACACCAAGTTGAGTTATAAATTAAATGAGAAAAATAATATTTATTTATCTGGATATTTTGGTAGAGATGTGTTTAATATTAATGATAGTTTCGAAAACACATATGGCAACACGGTATTAAATTTTAGGTGGAACCATTTGTTTTCAGATAAGCTTTTTTCAAATCTTTCGTTAATTTATTCAGATTACTATTATGGTTTAAATTTAGGTTTTGTAGAATTTAATTGGAATTCTGGGATTCAAAACTTCAATGTTAAATATGATTTTAAGCATTATCTCAATAATAAGTTTAAATTGTTTTATGGTTTAAATAGTATCTATTATAAATTTAATCCTGGAGATATTGAGCCTTCAACAGAAACCTCAGGCATAAATCCTTATAAACTCGCAGATAAATACGCTTTTGAAAATGCTATATACATAGACATAGAGCAGGAAATATCAAATAGATTACAATTATCATATGGCTTACGCTTTAGCTCTTTTTTACGATTAGGTCAAGATGGACTTAATAGGTACACTAATAACCAAGCTGTTAATTTTAATGAGGCATTACAAATCTATGAAAAAGCTGAGCCTATTGGATCTGATACCTTTAAACATAGTAAAGTCATTAAATCCTTTCATAATTTAGAACCGAGAATGTCATTAGCATATCAACTAAATAGTGAATCTTCAATAAAAGCAAGTTATAATAGGATGAGTCAATATTTGCACTTATTATCTAACACAAGTTCCCCAACACCATTGGATGTTTGGGCTCCAAGTGGAAAATATATTAAGCCCCAATTATTAGATCAATTTGCTATTGGATATTTTAAAAATTTTAATGATGATATGTATTCCTTAGAGTTAGAAAGCTTCTATAAAACAATAGAAAACAGAATTGATTATATTGATGGTGCCGATTTAATAGCGAACGAAGCTATCGAACAAGTTATATTAAATGGTGAAGCCCGTGCTTACGGTATTGAATTACTGCTTAGAAAGAATAAAGGAAAACTTAAAGGATGGTTATCTTACACCTTATCAAAGTCTGAACAGCAAACGAAAGGCAGGACACTAAATGAAACGGGTATTAACAATGGTAACTGGTACTATACACCTTATGACAAAACGCATGATATTTCGCTTACAGGAAATTATAGGTTAAATGAAAAATGGGAAATTAACTCCAATTTTTTATTTCAAACTGGGCAACCAACTACATATCCTGTAGGACAATATGAATATAATGGTCTTAGTATAGCTAATTTTAGCGACAGAAATTCAAGTAGGCTTCCATCTTATCACCGTCTGGATGTATCATTTAATTATACACCAAAACCACATAAAAACAAAGGGTATCAAAGTTATTGGGTGTTCGGTGTTTACAACGTGTATAACCGAAGAAATGCATCATCTATCACCTTTAGAGAAAATAGAAATACTGGTAATAATGAAGCGATACAACTCTCTATTTTTGGGGCTATTCCATCCGTATCCTATAATTTTAAGTTTTAAAAAAATGAAAAAACTTATCTACATAATATGCCTTTCAATATTTATAATATCATGTGAAGATGTTATAGATGTTGATGTCCCGACAGAAAACCCAAGACTTGTTATAGAAGCTTCTATCAATTGGTTTAATGGAACTCCAGGTAACGAACAAGACATAAAACTTACTTTATCTGCTCCTTATTTTAATAATTCTGTACCTCCAGCTAATGATGCACAGATTCAAATTATAGACTCAAATAATAATACTTTCAATTTCGTTGAAGATGGTAATACCGGAATTTATAAAAATAGTAGTTTTATTCCTATTTTAAATGAAACTTACAACTTAACAATCATTTATCAAGAAGAAATTTTTACAGCTACTGAAACCCTTAAATCTGTTGCAAGTATAGATTATGTTGAGCAAAAAGATGACGGAGGTTTTTCAGGTAACGAAACCGAGCTTAAAGCTTATTATTTAGACACTGAAGATGAAGAAAATTATTATTTCTTTGAATTTATTAGCGATATTCCGGTTATACCAAGCTTAGAAGTTTATAAAGATGAGTTTACAAATGGTAATGAAATTTTTGGTTTTTACACGGAGGAAGATTTAGAGGCAGGAGATATGGTTACTATTCGTAATTATGGGATTTCAGAACAGTTTTATAACTATATGTTTATCTTATTACAGCAAAACAGTGAAGAAGGCGGTGGCCCTTTTGAAACACAACCTGCAACTGTACGAGGAAACTGTATTAATCAAACAAATTCTAAAAATTATCCACTTGGATATTTCAGATTGTCTCAAGTAGATGAGTTTATCTATACAGTTCAATAAATTTTGGAGTTACCTTATAATAAATAAGGTACTTACTATCACTACTTACTTTTTTATAAGTAAACCCACATAAAAAAGAGTTCAAACAAACTATTCTATCACTAAAGAAAGCAAAAAAAGTGTATTTTTGAACCATGGATTTTATAAAAACAACTGAACAAGACTCTAAATACAATCATCTTGAAAAGATGAGTATTAATCAGTTATTAAAAAACATCAATACAGAAGATAAAACAGTTCCTCTTGCCGTAGAAAAAGCGATTCCGCAAATAGAAAAACTAATTGAAGTTACTGTAAATCAACTTAAAAAAGGAGGTCGGCTTTTTTATATAGGTGCTGGCACAAGTGGCAGACTAGGCATTTTAGACGCATCTGAATGTCCACCAACCTTTGGAGTATCTAATGATCTTGTAATAGGCATTATTGCAGGTGGAGACACGGCCATCAGAAAAGCTGTTGAATTTGCCGAAGATTCCAAGTCTCTAGGTTGGAAAGATTTACAATCACATAATATAAATTCTAATGATGTTGTTGTGGGAATAGCAGCTTCCGGAACCACTCCTTATGTTATTTCAGCCTTAAAAGAATGCAATAAAAATAATATTGCGACAGGGTGTATAACTAGTAATTCTAATAGTCCTTTATCTCTTGCTGCCAAATTCCCTGTTGAAGTTATTGTAGGTCCAGAATTTGTTACTGGTAGTTCTAGAATGAAAGCAGGCACAGCTCAAAAACTAGCTCTAAACATGATAACCACAACAACAATGATACAGTTAGGTCATGTTAAAGGAAACAAAATGGTAGACATGCAATTAACTAATAATAAGCTTGTTGATAGAGGGGTTAGAATGATAATGAACGAACTAGGAGTCACAGAACAAGAAGCCAAAATGCTTTTGGATAAACACAAAAATGTAAGAACCACCATAAAACAAAAAAGTAATGAGTAATAAAACAGACCGCACTAAACTATTTAAAGGAATTAAAACTTTAATCTTTGCCATACTTAGTCTTTTTATGGGACCTACTTTAATGCACATGGCACTTTCAGATAAAGAAAACACACTCTACCTTCCATTACTTATTATTGCCTGTTTAATTTGTGCTATGGCTGTATTTTTAATTTTTAAAGGCATAAAAATTATAATGTCTAGCTTATTTAACAAACCTTAATTAGAACTTATTTCCTTAGGCGTTGTAGGATTATATCCAAATACACTATCATCAATTGTGATATTTAATCCTTGAAGAATATAATTTATAATGGCATAATGATGAATCGTGTGACTATTGGCCTGAGCAAGCAGTGAGCCATATGTATAAGGTATTTCTACTTTCCCCAAACCTAAATCGTCTAGAACATTTATAGGAAGATCTAAATTATAATTATTACTTTTTATTCTATTCACGATATCATTATAATAGGTGAAAGCCGAAGAACATTTGGTTTCAACCATCAAATCCCTCTTCCTTGAAGTTAAATCAACCTTATAATCAGGAGTGATATTTAAAATACAGTCATAAAAATCTAATATATGCCTTACATGAGAACCTATACTAGACATATATGGTGGTATTGTAGTATTTCCTAATAGTTCATCATTTAATAAGGATAGAATATAGTTTGTCTTATTTAAAGTTTTTATAGTTGATTCTATTATTATACCATTCATATAAGCTAAATTTAAATAAGTGAGTTTAAAAAATATTAGTCTAAAATAGGAAAATAACTTACAAAGCCGCAGTAAAAAAAGCTATTCAGAAAATAGGGAGCTATACAAAACAAAAAGCCCTTCATAAAAATATGAAGGGCTTTCAAAAAAGGCAACGACCTACTCTCCCACAAATGCAGTACCATCGGCGCTAACGGGCTTAACTTCTCTGTTCGGAATGGTAAGAGGTGAGC
>NZ_DBNGMQ010000121.1:0-17412 GCF_057126245.1 Yeosuana sp.
TTTTATATTATATTGAAAATCAATACATTATATAGCATTGAATATGTTACTGGCAGTCAAAAGGGTCGTCGGTTCGAGCCCGATCTTCTCCACCAATGTTAGAAAGGCTTTCAAGAGATTGAAGGTCTTTTTTGATTTTAAAAACTTATAAAAAAAAGAGAATCATCCTTTGCAGAACGACTCTCGTTTTAGAGTTATTAATTCAACCAACCAATAAATAACATTACAAATAAAAGTAAAGTTTATTGATTAAAATATGACAAATGTTAGTTTTAATTAGTAATAATAAATAAAGGTGTATTTATAGGCAGTAAACTTAGTAAATGTGGTAACTTTATTAGTGTTTCCCGATTTGAAATGTACGTAATTACAGATTTAAAGATAGAGGATAGATTTTAAAATACCTTAGATAATTGCTCTAATGATGAGGCTTGACTAACGCCTAAATACTTATCGGTTGTCGTTGCTCTTTTATGTGTTAAATGATATTGAGCAATTGATAAACTTCCTGTACTATTTAAAACTTTAATAGCAGAAGCCTTACGGATGGATTGAATACCAGCATCTTCAAAGCCTAAAGTTTCGGATAGAAGTCTAAATCGCTTATGAAGCCATTGTCGTGTATAAAGATTGTTGGTTTTATAATTGTAAAAAATATAATCACTATTAAATCCAAACTCTTTTTTAACAGTTTCTTGAAATGATTTAATGTAATTATACAATTCGTTTGAAATGACACCAGTATGACTATTCTTTGTTTTTTTTATACTAGTAGTAAATAGGTATTTACCGATGCTATTATTGAAATAAATTTCATCATATTTTAATTTTAGTAGGTCACTAACACGCAATCCGGATTCTAGCGCAATCAAATAAGCCAAATTTTCTGTCTTTCTATCTAATAATCTATAAGCCTGCCTTGTATCAAAAAATAATTTTCTGGCTTGCACATATAGTTTGTTATAGTCTATAGGTTGCGTCTTCATATACTAAATAGATATAAACTAATACACCTAAATTATTACATATCAATGTTTTAACAATCTCAGTCTGTTTGCATAATAAACCATATTGTAAACGGTTTCATATCTATATGTTATTTGAGAAATAGTAAATTATAATGTTTAGAACGACTTTGCGCGGAGAATAGATAGTAGGCACCTAATATAGATCCTTGACATATTATTCATTCCATGTTCATCATAACCTGAAGTAGATTTAACTAATAATATTAATAGAAAAATGATGAATAGAATAAATAAAATGAATAACATCGGACTATTAATTGTAGTCGTGTATTCGCATTCTTTATATGGAATTTTAGATAATATGACATCTTTTTAGGGACTCTTTAAGACACGAAAAAAAACGAATATTTGACTATAAATTAATAACTCTTTCTGCTTAAAGCAGTAAAATGATTCTAAAATAAATTTTGTGTTAAACACAAATATTACCAGTCATGTCAAGGGCAAAGAATATGACCTCAGCTATTATTATCAACACACTAATGGCTATGATAAAGGCAATAGTAAAAATAGCACTCCAACAACTTTTAAGCTCATTCGTTTTAAATTTGTGTTTATAATTATAAACAGGCTCAACTAAAAAATTGTTAATCTACTTATTTTTGAAGTTTTCAATTCTGAGCCGAAAAACAAATTGAAACTATGAGGTTTTTATAGGTTTTAATAGCCTATAATTGGGCACAACCAATAATTTTATTTAATGAGATACCTCTTTATTTTTTTCCTTTTTTATGCTACAAACTGTAAAAGGACAGATGTTAGATTCAATTGATAAATCATCTAAAAAATCTAACGATTGTCATTCCTTAAAACATCATCAAAATAAAGAGGCGGCGCGTATTTGTTTAATATCAGGCGCTGGTTTAATTGCTGTTGGAGGTATTGTAGCAATTGCTGGTTTAGCAAATTATGAATCTTCAGCAACGCCTATTGGAGTGTAATGTTTTTATTGGGCACTGTGTGGACCATTGCAAGTGTTCCCTTATTTATAATAGTAGTTAGCAACCAGAGAAAAGCAAGGTTGTCTTTAAAAGAGGAAACTATTTCTTATGGAATTAAAGGAAATACTTTTAATTCCCCTTCTTTATTACTTTCTATTCCGCTTAATAAATATTTTTTATTTTAAAAAAGCAATTATATTTTTTATAACATCATGTAAATGATCAGGCAAAAAATCATTGTTCCATGGATGTGATGCTCCAAAAACATGATTAGCGCCTTTAACAATCACTAATTCACTTTTAGGGTTCCATTTATGGAGTTGTTTGGCTTCACCAATGGAAACACTGGTATCTTCATCGCCATGAATAACTAAATGCGGAATCTTTAAGTTTTTTACGGCTCTTTTGATAGTAAGTTTATCTTCATTAGCAATAAAATCTTCAAAAAATTGAAAATAATGAGGCATTTGTTGTTTTGTTCTTCCGTTTTCTACAAAATAGACACCGTCATTTTTCCATCTTTCAAAATTATTTCCTGACGGAAAGCGAACCTTATAATCGCTCACGCCTGCTAAGCTAATTACCTGTTTTATTCGTAAATCTTCTTCAGCTTTTATAGATACAATGCCACCACCTCTGCTGTGTCCTATTAATGTGATGTTATTCCTATTTATTTCTTTTTCTAGTTTGTTATTATTGCAAACCCAGTCGATAACAGATGCTAAATCATCTAATTCTTTACTATAGTTATTATAGCCAAAGGCGTCTAAATCTGGAAAATCTATGGGTTGCTCCACGGTTCCTCCATTATGAGAAAAGTTAAATCTTACAAAGAAAAAACCAGCTTGCGCAAAAGTGCTTGCCATAAGATTCCAGGCGCCCCAATCTTTAAATCCTTTATAACCATGGCAAAAAATAATAATTGGTTTTTCACTGTTATTTAATAAAAAATGAGAGTCAATTATAATTGGTTTTTTATGTTTCCCTGCAATAATAGCTGTGTTTGTAGTCATAATCTATAATTCTTTTTCTGTAAATGGAATGTCTGGATTACATATCTCAAGAATGAGTTTTTTTAATTCAGATGTAAAGTTTTCAAGCGTTTCTTTAGTAATTAACATGTCCTTTTTTGCATAAGCGCCATTCCTATCTTTTTTAGCAAACTTTAAAAATCCAGATTTTAAATTTTTGAATGATACGATACCAGCTTCAACGGGAAGTTTTATTTTCTCTTGTTCACTCATCATATAAACATAAGCTAGTATTTGAAACGATTTGCTGAACTTTTTATAATCAGTGGTAATATCTTCCCAATTTACAATTTCAACGTCTCCTTGCTCAACTTTTCCTGTTTTATAGTCAATAATTCTGGTGACACCATTATATTCATCAACCCGATCAATTTTTCCATTTATTTTAATTGGAAAATTAATTTTTGGGATATTAATTACTGCAGAATGAGCAGCTTCAATAGCTATGATTTTTATTTGATTGTTTCGTTTTAAATCTGTTAGTTCTAAATCTAAAAAGTTAGAAACATAACGTTTAGCAATTTCAAAAATAATTAGGTTTTTTCCTTTAGAAAGGTCACCTTCTTTGTAAACGTCTTTAAAATGATGTGTGACCGTTTTTTCTATTTGAGGTTTCATCTTTTTTATTACCTCTACTGTCAAAAATGTATTGAGCAGTGGCTTGTAAAAATCTTCTAAGGTATTGTGTATAACGGTTCCTAATGTATTGGCTGCAACGGTTTCTTCAGCTTCGTCATATTCTTTAATATTTAAGACCTTTTGATAATAAAAATCAATGGGATTTCTTATATAATTGGTTAATGATGATGGAGAAAATCCTTTTTCAGCAAGTGTTATCAATCTATTTATAACATCAGGAGTTTTTGCAATAGTATTTAAATTTTGGTTTATAATAGGGACAGTTGGAGTAATAACTTGATGAGATATTTTGTGAATTCCTTCAATTTCTAATTGAGAAATAAATCGGCTCTTTTCGCCTCCAATTAAAGCATCTGCTTCTGTATTGTAAAGTATAAAAATATTTTTAGCTCTACTCATAAGTCTGTAAAAATGATAGGTATAAACCGCATCCTTTTCTTTATAAGTTGGCAACTTATTTTCCAGTTTAACATCATAAGGGATAAAGGAATTATTACTTTTTCCTGCAGGAAGAATGCCTTCATTAACAGATGAAATAATAACCGTTTCAAAATCTAAAACACGAGATTCTAACATGCCCATAATTTGTAATCCTTGTAAAGGTTCTCCCTTAAAATCTAATGTTTCTGAACTTAATAGTTCTTTATAAATACTATAAAGTGTTGAGACATTTTTTATATGGTTGTAGGTTGTGTTTAAACGGTTTAGCTCATTAAATAGCTCATTAAATCGATATAGATATTCTAAAGAAATTAAATTTGATGTTTTATTCTCATCTAAAATTGATTTTATATTGAGAATGAGTTGAAAACAGTTTTTTAAGGCTACATCAACAGATGTGTCCCAATTTAAAAACAACGTGTCTAGCAAATCATGATGGATTTTATCACAAATCCCTTTAAGGCCATCAATACTCAGGTAAATTAGATTATTGTTTTCAATAGTTTCAATAAGTTTTGAAGTATAATCAATATTATTGTTATTGTCAAAAAATAAAGGTCTTACAAATTGATGTGACACTAATTTTATAATGTCTTTATAATAAAAAGATATAGACGGGTTTTTATGAATATGAAATAATTGCTCAAATAACGACGCTAATGGAATTGATTTTAAAGGAAATCCCATTGTAATATTTAATGCATCTACATTTGCGGGCAGCGAATTTAAAACGGGCATCAATAAATTTTCATCACCTAAAACAACAGCCGTATTATTTAAAGATTTATGTTCTATTTTTAACTTGTTTAATATAGAACCTATATATTTTGCCTGACCAATATTTTTAGGGATTCCGTAAATTGAAATATTTTTATCTGTTGAATAGTGATTAGTAATCCAATTAAAAGGGTTGTCTTTAAAAAAGTTCCAATTGTTTTTATGAGCTCTTGCGAATAAACCGGCGTCATGGTATGGTTTGTTTATAAAGGCATCATCTATATCCCAATAAATGGTGGCTAAACCTGATTGCAGCAATTCTTGAAGAATAGTTTCTTCAGACGTGTTTAAGGCGTTAAAACCTAAAAACACATGTTGTGTATTCTGGTTATTTTGAATATAACTTTGTAAGTTTTCAACGGCCTCTCTGTAAATAAGACCTTGGTATCCACTTTTATTGTTCAGTAATTGCTCGGTAAAATGAGAATAATAGGTATATAATCGTTTCCAGAATAATAAATAGATTTTTACAAAGTCTGTTTTTTCGACATCTAAAGACCAGTGATTAAGATCTTGAATATCACTTAAATAATCAAATATTTTTTTTTGAGGGATGAGATATCTATCAATTTCATTAAAATCTTGAAGTAAAATTTGCGCCCATTTTAAAAATGATTCAAATGACTCAATCTCGCTCTTCTTTGTTAAATATGAATAGGTGTTATAAAACTCAAAAAGAAGTTCTGTATTTGGTACTGTTTTAAGTTGCGAAAGCTCTTCTACAAATTCTTCAATGCTTAGTATCTTAGGTGAAAAAATAGTTTTTTTAACAACCTTAGGTAGTTGATGCTTTAAAAACAATCCAGCTCTTTTACTTGGTAAAATAAAGGTAACAGAAGCGATGTCTGCATTCTTATTTTGCAAATCGGTTAATACATCAAAAATAAAACTAGACATTGTATAAAAATAAAAAACGCTTCGGATATCCGAAGCGTTTTTATGAAACTTATTTTATTTAAAACTATAAGCTAGTTTTTATTTTGCTAAGTTAATTTCAACACGTCTGTTGTTAGCTCTACCTTCTCTTGTAGCATTGGTGTCTATTGGTTTAGACTCACCATAACCAACTGAAGAAAGTCTAAATTCGTCAATACCATTTTCTACTAAGTATTCTTTAACCGCATTAGCTCTAGCATCAGATAATCTTTGGTTTAATGACTCACTACCGACACTATCAGTATGTCCTTCAACAGTAAATTTAGATGTAGGATATTCATTAAGAATTTTAATAATATCACCTAAAACAGCTGCAGATTGTTTTTGGATACTAGATTTACCAGTATCAAATAAGATGGTTTTAGCATACTCATTTAAAGTTTTTTGAATTTCTTCAGAAACTTCTGGACATCCGTTGTTAGCAACAGTACCTTTAACGTCTGGACATTTATCATCTTTGTCTAATACACCGTCACCGTCAGTATCTGGCCATGGGCATCCTTTGTTAGCAGCTGGACCAGCAACATCTGGACACGCATCATCTGCATCAGTTACACCGTCACCATCAGCATCTGGACAACCAGCTAAAGCTTTTAAACCAGCAACTGTAGGGCAGTTGTCATTTTTATCAGCTACACCATCACCATCAGTATCAGGACATCCGTTAAACTCAGCTAAACCAGCTTCGTTTGGACAATCATCTTTGCTGTCTTCAATACCATCACCATCAGTATCAGGACAACCATTAAAAGCAGCTAAACCAGCAACATCTGGACAAGCATCATCTTTGTCATAAATACCATCACCGTCTGTATCTTTTCCACCAAATTTGATAGATAAACCAACAGTATGTTGGAAATGAGTTTGTAAATAATCTTCAAAAGCATGTTTGTAAGAAGATTGAATTGTTAAACCTACATTTTCACTAAACCAAAGGTTAAAACCTAAAGTTCCGTTTAATGTTCCGGCTCCAATTTCATCAATCCAAGTGTAACCACCACCAACACCTAAATAAGGGTCAAATGTGTTACCACCAATTAATTCTTGAAAACTATATTTAATAGTACCATCAAGACCATAGTAAGATAAATCATCTACTGATAAAGCATTACCGTTTCCATCTTCTCCCCAATTTTCAATTTTATTGATAGATCCAGTTACTCCAAAAGAGAAACCATCACTTAGATATTTAGAAACAGAAATAGAAGATAAAGAAGGTAAAATGTTGTAATTGTCAATATCAACAAATTTACTAAAGATAGTCTCACTAAATGGAGCACCATCTCCTGAAGGATA
This sequence comes from Yeosuana sp., assembly GCF_057126245.1. NCBI lineage: Bacteria > Pseudomonadati > Bacteroidota > Flavobacteriia > Flavobacteriales > Flavobacteriaceae > Yeosuana > Yeosuana sp. The sequence goes on from NZ_DBNGMQ010000121.1 coordinate 7,090, forward strand.
AGCATCAACTGCGTTTGCTCCAATAGTTATTTGCCATGGATTGTTTTTGTCTTGCGCATTAACGTTGCTATAACCAAGTACAAGCAACATAGCGAACAATAATCTGCTAAGATTTTTCATATTCAAAAGTTTAATTTTTAAGTGTTAATTGTAAACAAAAGTAAGTTGTTAAATTTTATTAACAAAGACAAATATAAAAAAAAATCGAATAAACCGTTTGAGCATCTACAGTTCATGGGGTTTTTATATTATTTTTAGTGTTTTTCCAACTTTTATGAATGCAGTAATAGCCTTATCTAAATGGCTTTTTGTATGTGCTGAAGATAACTGTACTCTTATTCTTGCTTTTTCCTTTGGAACAACTGGAAAAAAGAACCCAATAACGTAAATACCTTCATTTAATAGCATATTTGCCATGTTTTGAGAGAGTTTTGCATCATATAACATAACTGGAACAATTGCAGAATCGCCATCTATGATATCAAAACCAGCTTTTTTCATTCCTTTTTTGAAATAATTGGTATTCCATTCTAAAGTGTCTCTTAGACTATAATCATTACTTAGCATATCAAAAACCTTTATAGACGCACCAACTATGGCAGGAGCAAGCGAATTTGAAAACAAATAGGGTCTTGAACGTTGGCGAAGTATTTCTATAATTTCTTTTTTGCCTGTTGTATAGCCACCCATAGCCCCGCCTAATGCCTTGCCTAATGTTCCTGTAATAATGTCTATTCTAGTTAACACCCCTTTTTCTTCGAGTGTACCGCGACCCGTTTTGCCAATAAAACCGGCTGCATGGCATTCATCTATCATTACCAAAGCATCATATTTTTCTGCTAAATCACAAATTTTGTCAAGTGGAGCAACTAATCCATCCATAGAAAACACTCCATCAGTAACTATAAGTTTAAACCTAGCCCCATTATCATTGGCTGATATAAGTTGCTTTTCTAAATCTGTCATATTACTGTTTTCATAACGATATCTGGCTGCTTTGCACAAGCGAACACCATCAATAATAGACGCATGATTTAACGAATCTGAAATGATAGCATCTTCAGCACCAAGTAAAGGCTCAAAAACACCACCATTGGCATCAAAAGCGGCTGCATATAATATGGTGTCCTCGGTTTGATAAAAATCGGCAATTTTTTGTTCAAGTTCTTTATGAATATCTTGCGTTCCGCAAATAAATCTTACTGAAGACATTCCGAAGCCATGGGTATCCATAGTGTCTTTTGCTGCTTGAATAACATCTGGGTGAGACGACAATCCTAAATAGTTATTGGCACAAAAGTTTAAAACGGTTTCGCCAGTATTTAAAGTTATTTCTGGTCCTTGAGCGGAGGTGATAATTCGTTCTTTTTTAAATAAACCATTTTCTTCTATCGCCTTAAGTTCTTCTTGTAAATATTGTTTTAGTTTGCCGTACATTTTTTTAGTTTTTACAAAGTTATACTTCTTTTACGATAATGGAATTATTTATATAAATAAGAATTTTTTTAATAACCTTTAACCCCATAGACTCCAAAATATCTTGATAGAATACTAATTGTTGTGTATGTTCCTTTTCTTGTTTTCCTGTTTTATAATCAATAATATAGGTTTCTTTTTTTGAATTGATAACAATTCTATCAGGCCTTAAAATATGTCCGTTTTCAGCAATGATATCCCGTTCGTTATATATAATATGTTCAGTATTAAAGCAATCGTTTAATTTTGGATGTTCAACAATATCAACCACTATGGTCTTTAGTTTGATAGATTGTTCTTCATTAATCATAGAGGATTCTAAAAAATCATTAAATACAGTGTCAATATCGTCTTTAGTTCTAATTTTTGACATGATACTATGCAGAAGATTCCCTTTTTCTATAGCGTCTTCTTGAAAAGAATCCCATAGATAACCAGAATTTGTTACTATTTTAATATTGTGATCTTCTTTTGCGTTCGAAATAAACTCTTGTTCTTCTAAAACTAAATTTTCTTTTTCAATGTTTTCTGAAGACTTTATGGGTAATCCGAAACAGTAAGTTAAATCAGAATCATTCCAAAGCCCTAGATGCTTCAGGTAATTGATAAACAAGCCCGAAAATCTTTTTTCATTAACAATACCTTTCGTGGAAACATCCTTTTTTGAAATCACATACAATTGTTCAATGGATCTTGTTAAGGTGACATAAAGTAAATTAATATTATCTAGTTCTTGTTCAGATAGATGCTCGTTGTAAATCTGAAAACCATCATCGCCAAAATGTTCAAAATCTTTTGTGAAGTTTAATAGGGCATTCGAAAATCCATGATAGACCTCTTTTTCTAGCGGAAACCATTCTTTAGGGTCTATTTCAGAATAGATATCTAAATCGGCATAAGGAAAAATAACAACTGGAAATTCAAGACCTTTAGATTTATGTATGGTCATTATTTGAACTGCATTTTGCCCATGAGGCGATACAATGCTCAGGGCATCCTTTTTCTTTTCAAAATACTCTAAAAATCCAGAAATATCAGAGCCTTTTTTTTCATTATAATCTAACACTATATCTAAATAAAACTGAATGTAAGCGTTAGACGTTTTTACTAAATGGAACTCTCTTACAATAGCTTCAGTTAAATCAAATAATGAAAGTTGCATGAGTTTATTTGGGTCTAGGCATACATTATGCCTTTCTAACGTTTTGAATAATTCATTTACAGATAAATGAATATGGTTACTTATAAATTGATGCTTATCGTCAATATTAAAAAGCGCGCACAAATAATTTAAAACCGTTGCTTTTATTTCATTGTTTTTAGGATGAATTAAAAGTTGAAGCGTGTTTGTAACAAATTGAACCTCTGGAGCATTATAAATTAACATAGTTTCAGAAGAAATAATGGGAATATTTTTTTGACTTAAATAGGTTGCAATAGCAACGCCTTCTTTCTTTTTTCTAACTAAAACACAAATATCCTTTAGCTTAAAATCACGTTCAAGGCAGCTGTTAATAGTTTTAAAAACTTGAGCAGAATAAAGGTCATCCCGATTATCATCACTCGTCATGTCTAAAAAGGAAATATTTACAAAACCATCTTGCTCTAAAGAGTGGTTTTGATACGCCTTTTCATAAAGCAATTCATAATCTTTATTCGTAAAGACCTGTGTTGACAGATATTTAAAAAAACCATTATTAAAATTTACAATTTCTTTAAAACTTCTGTAGTTTGTTGGTAAGTCATAAACCTTTTGTGTTGTTTGAAATGGTGTTTTTTTCTTATTAAATAAATCAATAAACTGTTCTGCTTTTCCACCACGCCAGCGGTAAATAGATTGTTTTGCATCACCTACTAACATAGCACTTCCGTTTTCGGTAGCTAAAGAGTTGTTTATCAAAGGAATTAAGTTTTCCCATTGTAAAATAGAAGTGTCTTGAAACTCGTCAATAAAATAATGATTGAATTTTTCGCCAATACGTTCGTAAATAAAAGGGGTTGGTTGGTTTTTTATTTCGGAACTTATAATGCTGTTAAATTCAGAAATAAGCATTTTATTTTGCTCTTCTTTAAGTGTTGAAAGTTCTTTATTTATAGCATTTAGAACCGATAAAGGCGTGATGTTTTTATAAAATGATTTTAAGAATTTAAGATGATATACAGCTTGTTTGGTCTCATTAAATGCTGAAATTAGTTGCGGTTGAATCGTATCAATAATTGATGCAAGGTCTTGTGTTACTCTTTTAGGATATAGTTGATTATTTTCAACTAAATCTAATTGCCATTTTGCTTCAAAATTTAAATCAAACTTTTCATTGGCTAAATTTTTAAAATGTTTTGGTAAATAACTGCTTGAAAAATTGTTAAACTCTAATCCGCATTCATCGATTAAGGTTAAAACAGCGGTTGCGTTTGTAATAATGTTTTTTTCTGTACGTATAATTAATTGTTTTAGGTGTTGTTTTAGATTATTAAAATCTTCAACCGATTTGTCTTTTAAGTTTTCGATAAAAGGAATGTCGTTTTCATTTACTAGTAGCTTAGCAATCTTATTAAAATCAAAGGCTACGTCCCAGCTTTTATCATCATCAGCCTTTTCAATAGCAAAATCTACTAATACTTTAGTTAATTCTTTATGAATTCCAGCTTTAGCAATTAAACCATCAACTGCTTCATTTAAAAGACTGTTTTGGTCTAATTCCACTTCAAAATTTAAAGGCAATTTTAAATCATGAGCAAACGTGCGAATTAATTTATGAGTAAAGCCATCAATGGTTGAAACATCAAATGCGGCATAGTTATGAATGATAGTTTGCAAAAGGGTTTGTGATTTTGAGTGGAGTAAAGCAGCATCCGTTTGCAATTCATCACAAAGTGAGGTAAACATGCTATTGGGTTCCTTTAAAATAGCCGTGTCTGAAAACTGTTTTAATGTATCTATAATACGATCTTTCATTTCAGCTACTGCCTTATTAGTAAATGTAATGGCCAAAATATGCTTAAAGGGATCTTTTTTATTAGATAGGAAAAGAATTTTTAGATATTCTTTTACAAGTGTATAAGTTTTCCCGCTACCAGCAGAAGCGTTATAAATTGTAAAAGGCGTATTATTTTGCATAAATATAGAAATTGCATACAAGATAAAAACTATCAATGAGTTGATAACAATTAATTATTTTTAAATCAAATCATTTATAAGTAAATGCTTAAATTTGAATGAAATAAAATATTAACAAATTAAAACAAAATAATTATGGCTTTTGAATTACCAAAATTAGGATACGCATACGACGCTCTAGAGCCTCACATTGATGCTCGCACAATGGAAATACATCATACAAAACACCACCAAGGATATACAAATAACTTAAACGCTGCAATTGCAGGTACAGATTTAGACAATAAATCAATTGAAGATATTCTTGCTAACTTAGATATGAATAATAGTGCTGTAAGAAATAATGGAGGTGGATTTTATAATCACTCATTATTTTGGGAGGTGATGAATCCAGAAGGGAAAGGATATTTGTCGGGCGAATTAAAAGATGCTATTGAAGCTTCTTATGGGTCTAAAGATAAATTTATTGAAACCTTCAGCAAAGCTGCCGCCACTAGATTTGGTTCTGGTTGGGCTTGGCTATGTGTACACAAAGGAGGAAAAGTAGAAGTTTGTTCAACACCTAACCAAGATAATCCCTTAATGCCAGGAGTAAGTTGTGGTGGAACACCCATATTAGGATTGGATGTTTGGGAACATGCTTATTATTTACATTATCAAAATCGTCGTCCAGATTATATTAATGCGTTTTTTAATGTGATTAACTGGAATGAAGTTGAAAAACGTTATGCCGAAGCGAAATAAGATTTAAAAAACTTTTTTAAAATAAGAAGCAAACCTATTTGGGTTTGCTTTTTTTATGCTTAAAAATGAGATTAATTTTTTGAAAGTATTTTATAAAATGAAAAAGGTGAACAAGTGTTCACCTTTTTGCCCCAAATCTACCATGAACTTAACCTACTTATGTTATGGTGAGTCAAATGTATGCAGACACGAGTAACTGAGAAAATATTTTAGCTTAACTACTCATATCTTAGCTTAAACGGAGCAGAAAGTAAATTGTAATTTTGAAATGTAATAATGAATAACAACCTTTAACATAAAAAGGGCATAAAAAAAGGCGAACAGAAGTTCACCTTTTTTTGCCCCAAATCTACCATGAACTTAACCTACTTATGTTATGGTGAAACTAATTTATAGGTATTTTAAATAACAAATTCATTTTTTAGATAAACTGCATTTTTTTTAGATGAAATGATGATTTTACAGATAAAGTGTTTGAATTTTAGGATTATTTAATTAATATGCTCTTTTTTTATTGCCTTCGTAAAAATTAATGAAGGCGCGATTAACGACTCTATTTCCGCCTACCGTTGGGTAATTACCTGTAAAATACCAATCGCCTAAATGATTAGGGCATGCTTTGTGTAAATTTGCAACGGGTTGAAAAATAATTTTTACCTCTGCTTTTACATTTTCACCAGTGAGTAATTCTGATATTTTATCTGAAATCTGTTCATCTGTAAATGGCTCATAAATTTCCTTTACAAAGTTTTGTACTTCCTTGTCTTCTAATTCAGTTTGATCTATACATTTATTATAAACATCTTTCACAATGTGATATTGATTGTTTTCCTCTAATAATGCTAAGGCTGCTCTAAAAGCTATCAAGGTTTCTAGGTTTGCCATGTCTATACCATAACAATCGGGAAAGCGAATTTGTGGCGCTGAAGAGACAATTACTATCTTTTTAGGATGTAAACGATCAAGCATTTTAATGATACTCATTTTTAATGTGGTACCTCGCACAATACTATCATCTATAATAACAAGATTATCTGTGGGTTTTATAACACCATAAGTAACGTCATACACATGGGCAACAAGATCATCACGACTACTATCTTCAGTAATAAAGGTTCTTAACTTAACATCTTTAATCGCAATTTTTTCAATTCTTGGCATCTCAGATAAAATTTGAGTGACTCGCTCTGCAGATATATTTCTACCTCCGTTTAAAATAGCGTCTGTTTTTTTCTTATTAAGAAAGCCTTCAACAGTTTCTATCATACCAAAAAAAGATGTTTCTGCCGTATTTGGGATGTATGAAAAAACGGTATTTTTTATATCATTATCAATGGCTTCTAAAACTTTAGGCATTAACAATCTTCCCAACATTTTGCGTTCTTGATAAATATCGGCATCACTTCCTCGTGAAAAATAAATACGCTCAAATGAACAGGCTTTTCTTTCTAGAGGTTCTAATATTTTTTTGATTGCTGCTTTTCCAGATTTTTTAATAATAATAGCGTGACCTGGATCTAATTCTTTAATATCTTCAAAATTGACATTAAATACAGTTTGAATAACAGGGCGCTCAGAAGCAACTACAACCACTTCATCATCTCGATAATAAAACGCTGGCCGTATACCGGCAGGGTCGCGTAACACAAAAGAATCTCCATGGCCAATAAGTCCAGCCATAGCATAACCGCCATCCCAATTTTTTGCTGCCTTTTTTAAAATTTTTGAGACCTTTAATCGCTCTGCTATAAGCGGTGAAGCTTCTTTTTTATTATACCCTTCCTTTTTAAGATCTTTATAAATTTTACTCACAGCGTCATCTAAAAAGTGACCAATCTTTTCCATGATGGTAATGGTATCAGTGTACTCTTTTGGATGCTGCCCCAAATCAATAAGGTTTTGAAATAATTCTTTAACATTAGTCATGTTAAAATTACCTGCAAGAATGAGGTTTCTATGCTGCCAGTTATTTTGTCTTAAAAATGGATGAACACTTTCTACACTATTTTTACCAAAAGTACCATACCTAACATGTCCTAAAATAAGTTCTCCAACATAGGGAATATTCTTTTTTTGTAAAGAAACGTTATCAACATATTCAGGGTTTTCAGTTAACTCTTTATTGATACGCTGATTAATTTGAGCAAAAATATCTTGAATTGGTTGTTGTGCTACAGAACGCACTCTACTAATGTAACGCTCTCCAGGTTTTGTATCTAATTTAATACTTGCAAAACCAGCACCATCTTGACCTCTGTTGTGCTGTTTCTCCATCATGAGATACATTTTATTTACACCATAAAAAGCACTTCCATATTTTTCTTTATAAAACTCTAACGGTTTTAAAAGTCTTATAACAGCTATTCCACATTCGTGTTTTAAGGCATCACTCATTTTAGTAGTATTTTTTTGTTTTGATCAAATTAAAAACGCGCTCTATTTAGAGCGCGCTAGTTTATGTTAATGCTATTTTATCTGTTTTTAACAGTTGCTTTTTAACAGTCATATTTAGTCGGCTTATCATCTTCATAACGTAAAATTACAAATTATCGTTCAAGAGGATTTCAAATTGTGTTAGTTTCTTAAATTGCAACAAGCGCTTATTTACTTCGTCGCTTGTTAAATTTTTCATGCGTTCTGTACCAAATTTTTCCACACAAAATGAAGCTAATGTTGAACCATATATAACAGCGTTCTTCATATTTTCAAAAGATGTATCTCCTGTTTTTGCAATAAAACCAGCAAATCCACCTGCAAAAGTATCTCCTGCTCCTGTCGGATCAAATACTTCTTCTAGAGGTAAGGCTGGTGCATAAAACACATTATCATTATAAAACAATAATGCCCCATGTTCTCCTTTTTTAATAACCACATATTTCGGACCCATTTCATGGATCTTTCTTGCTGCAACAACCAACGAATATTCTCCTGTTAATTGTCTTGCTTCTTCATCATTAATGGTAATAACATCTATGCGCTTGATAACATTGTGCAAGTCTTCAAGAGCACTATCCATCCAGAAATTCATAGTATCCAAAACAACTAGTTTTGGTTTAGTGGTCATTTGATCTAATATACTAGACTGAACCATAGGATGCAAATTACCTAGCATTACCACTTCGGCATCGCGATAATTTTCGGGAACTACGGGGTTAAAATCTGCAAGGGTATTAAGCTCGGTTACTAAAGTGTCACGGGAGTTCATATCGTTATGATATTTACCACTCCAGAAAAATGTTTTTCCCTCTTTTACAATTTCAATACCTGAAACATCTATGTTTTTACTTGATAGAAGATCTAAATATTCTTGAGAAAAATCACCACCAACTATAGAAACTATAGCCGAATCAACATCAAATTGTGATGCAGATAAACCAATAAAAGTTGCTGCACCGCCAAGTATTTTATCGGTTTTTCCGAAAGGTGTTTCAATAGCATCAAATGCTACAGTACCTACAATAACTAATTTACTCATAAAGAGGGTTGATAATTTTGTGCAAATATAATGCTTTTAGCTGCTAAAAACCGAATTTATTTTCTCCCAAAATCTGCGGGAATTTCTCCCCAAGCTTTGGTTTCCCATTTTACAATAGTCGTATTGTAAGTATTGGTTTTAAGCCAGTTAATAGCACGGTCTACTAATTCAAACAGTTTTTTGTTTTTAGTGTTTCGTTCTAATTTAGTATTGCAGGTTTTCTTTTTAACCCAACTCATGGCAGTTCTTGAGTCAGTATATATAATTAGATTGCTATTGTTTTTTTTAAGAAGTGCTAACCCATGAACAATGGCTAAAAATTCACCAATGTTATTAGTGCCTTCCTCAAAAGGGCCTTGAATAAATAATTGTTTTTTTGTTTTGGTATCAACACCTCTATATTCCATTTTACCTGGGTTTCCACTTGAGGCAGCATCGACCGAAATAGAGTTATAATTAGGTAAGCCAATTTTTTTAAGTTGCTCTTTAGACAACTTACTTTTAAATATTTTTGATGCCCCTATGTAGTTTTTATAATTTCCTTTTAGTGCTTCTTTGGCAGCATCAAAACTCTCAAAGGATTTATATTGAGCACCTTTAAAATTTGTTATTTGAGCTTTGCAGTCATCCCAAGATTCAAAAACACCAGTATGATGTCCTTTCCAAACGGTATAATATTTTTTCTTTTTTTTACTCATGAGGGAATAGAATAGACTCAACTACCTTAGGAAAATGTTCCATTTCTAATTCGTGAATTTTAACAGCAACATCTTCCGCAGAATCTGTTTTTAGAACCTCGCAGGTTGTTTGAAAAATAATAGCGCCATCATCATAATGTTCATTTACATAATGAATAGTAATGCCAGTTTCAACTTCTCTATTTTTTACAACAGCTTGATGAACACGCATGCCATACATGCCCTTTCCTCCATATTTCGGTAATAAGGCAGGATGGATATTAATGACTTTATTAGGAAATTCATTTAAAATATGTTCGGGAAATTTCCATAAAAAACCAGCTAAAACAATTAAATCTGGTTGCGATGTTTTTAATAAATCAAGAACATCATTGGTTGTTGTAAATGCTATTCTGTTGAATGAAAAGGCACTAATATTAAGTGTTTTGCAACGGTCTAGAACTTTGGCATGAGGATTGTTCGTTAGCACCTGAATAACGGCGGCCTTATCGCTATTTTGAAAAAAGGTAATTAAATTCTCAGCATTAGTACCACTTCCGGACGCAAAAATTACAATACGTTTCATTTTACAGAATTATAATGTTAGGAATATTTGAACAAAAAAAAGAATAATTATTAACAATTAGAAGGTAAATTACGAATACTTAAAAGTTATTTGGTAAATTACCAACACATTTTTAAATTAAAAGTCGTGTTTTAAAAATAAAGTTTTTTATTTTTGCCAACTAATTAAAACCTTAAATTAAAAGATTATGTCAGACATTGCATCAAGAGTAAAAGCGATTATCGTAGACAAATTGGGAGTTGATGAG
>NZ_DBNGMQ010000122.1:0-4662 GCF_057126245.1 Yeosuana sp.
CCCAAATCTACCATAATTTTAACTCAATTGTAATTTGTCCCAAATCTACCAAAACTTAACTAGATTAAGTTTTGGTTTTTTTATACAATCATTTTTGACTAAATCAAAAATCAATATTTCACTTTAAGTAATCCCTCTCAAAACTAATCCTATTCTGAGCAAGTATTTATTAACCCAAATTAAATATTTTGTTTTATGAACGTCAAAAATACTTTCGAAAATAAAAAAGGTGAACAGATGTTCACCTTTTTTGCCCCAAATCTACCATGAACTTAACCTACTTATGTTATGGTAATACGAATATAAATAAATTCAAGTGTAATAAATACATTTATTAGATAAGATGCTTAAATAATTGTCTAATTGAAAAAATAATCTGCTTAAACTAATTTATAACTTTCTATCCATACTCAATTTATTAATCTCATTATTTTAATTGAAATTAAACACCTAAACGTGAACCGAAATCTGGACAAATATGAGGTAAGATTATCCAGATATGGATAAAAAATAGAATAATAAAAAGTAACCCTATCAATAAGGCATGACTGATATATACCACGTCTCCAGCTGGCTTAATTATTGGCCATAACAAACCAAAACTTCCTGTTACAAATAATAAAAAAGGGATGCCAGAGAAAAAGATAAGGAATTGTAAATTAAATTGGTTTTTTAAAAAACCATAAAAAACAAAACCCGTAATTACAGATAGAATCAATAAAATCCAATAGACTTTTTTAGTTGTACTGATTTTAATTTTATTCATTTTATGTGATTTTTTAATTATTCTATTCAAAAGTACCTTGTAGCAATATGATACTAAATGATAAATATCATTACATAAAAACAGGGCTGATTTAAAAAATAAGCTATTTTACCCTTACCATAAGTCTTTATATTCTCTTTATCAAACGAATTACGCCTTGTTGACAACTATCATTGTCCTTCATCACTAATAGTATTAAATTGATTAAAATGCAATAGAACCACTCTGAACAAAGTGAAATCGAATAAAAGCAAAAATCAGTGAATATGAAAAAAATCCAAAGAAAAGAAAGGATTTTAAATATCTCAATTGGTATGTTATTGGTTTCGATATTTTTTATGATAATAGTAATACCAGTAGTTTACACGAGAACATTACCAAATGAAAAAAACCTAGGTGCTGCAATTGGAATAACTTTAGCAATTATATTTCGTCTATTTATAATAAGTTGGTACTTATCAATAATTAAAAAAAATAGGCTTAATGGCGAAAAAAGAAAACCAGGATACATCCTTATTGGAACTCTTCTAATTATACTTGGATTAATTTATTTAGATGGTGCTATTGCATTTCTTGACAATAAAAATATCCTTTACGTATCCTATTTAATGTTTACAAGTGCTTTTTGCGACTCAATTGCTTCCATACTAACTTTTATAGCTATCTTTTTAAAGTCGCAAAAAATTAATTGAGTGTATTATTTAAATCGCAAAACAAACTTAAGAAGAACTTAAGATATATATAAAGAAAAGACTAAACAGCAGAAAATTCAACGTTTATAGCCCGCTTCAAAATCGTAATGGCTTTATAAATTTGAAGTCCGAAATCGCCTACTTTGCATATACTAAAAGTTGGTATTAATTAGGCTAAGTATTAAAAAATAAATACTTGAGACAATGATCAAAAAACTTTTGGAAAACGAATATTTTACTAAAAAAGATAAATCCCTTATACGATCGCAATGAAAATAATTATTCTAAATATTCTTCTAGACATTTTCGAATTATTTTGAGTTTTTAAAGGTGAAATATGCCATAATTTTTCGCATTAAGACTTATTAAAGGAACCTTACCAAAAGACTTCATTCTTTTTACTAAATCCCTATGTAATAATTGTGAAGTGATACTTTTACCTTCGCGTTCAAGCATAGCAACTATGTCTGCATTTGAATTATCTAAGTATATTTTCAGGTCATTAAAGGCATCATCGGAATCAAGAATGTCAAATTCCAGATTCTCGTATTCAATATACTTATGGATTTTTTTTTCTATATCTTCTTTTTGTATTTTTCTAACTATTTCTTCCAATGAAGACATATGTACTATCTTAATTTTTGCATTAAACGGCTTGGCAATTTCTGTTAGTTTATCAATGGCTCCAAGGTCTTCTTCTTCAAGATCTGCAGCATATACTATGGTTTTAATTTGGACATGACTTGCGTCACTAGGAATTGATAAAACTGGACAAGGTGTTTTTTCAAGTAGTTTTTTTGTAGTATTACCAATAATTATTTCTCGTAATACACTTCCACCTTTCATTCCTGTTATAATTAATAAAGCATCAATCTCATTTGCTTTGGAAATAATTCCTTTAACTATAGACTTATTTTTAATGGCTTCTATTTCAATATTTAAGTTCTTTAAATTATCATTCAAGATTTTATTACAAAAACTTATAAGTTTTGAGTTCTGTCTTTTCAAAGAACCACCGTCAATATCTAGAAAAGCGTCTTTGCTTTTTAAGCTTAAATCGTCCAAAATGGTTGGATAATTAAATACATGGACTACGAACAATTTAGCATTCATCTTTGTACTTATTGCGTATGCATATTTTAGTGCTGCAATTGAGTTTTTTGAATAATCGGTGGCGTATAAAATAGTTTTCATTTTGTGCTTAAATATTTCTTACTAGTACAAAATAAAACTTTATTGGTAGTAATCAAATGACCTATATCAGGTTGTGATTTTTCCCCTGATATAAATCATCTATTTTAAATGATTGAATTCTTATTTTTATTTGATTAAATGAATCATTGTGATATACATTTAGTCTATCCGGAATCTTTAAACATTAGTCTTATGAAAAATCTACACAACTTACTACAAGAAATTGCGCAACTTACTACTAACATTGAAACCAATTATCCTGAACTCTATCGCTATTTAGATGAAAACCCATTAACACTGCCTGTTAGCAAACATCCTCATATAGATAAAGCTATAATGGAGGAATATCTAGAGAGTCTAAAACAACTACTCAAACGCCATTTAGAAACAAATAAACTCTAGAATATGGGAGAGATAGCTATATCAGATAGTGAAATAATATTATTTTACAATTCTAAATCTGTTAAGGCACAACAAACTTTGTCTTTTGCAAAGGCTGAAGGTTTGCCAATACAGCAAATGTATAGTTTAAATACACTGTGAACAAACAGGTAAATAGCAGAAATTACAGATCGGTTGCATATTTAAATTAAAGATTTGGAAAATCAAGAACATCCTTCGTATACATCAAGTTTTGAGTATCATGATTTTTCTAATGAAGATTGGATAAAATGAGACGTTACACTCCGGAAATTTCAAAACAACCTATTACCTTGCGTGAAGATATTACCATACTATATTGTTATAAACTCCAACTGATATTGTTAAAATATAATTATAATTCTCCTTTTAATACTTTCGAATAGGCAGCTATTTGTCCTCTATGATATGTTTCGTGCTCTAATACTTTATGCAATAAAAACCACCAAAAAGTCATCTTCTTACCATTTTCATCATGAACCAATTCATTAATGGTTATATTATTAAACTCTGAAACTATGGTGTGCCTTTTCTCGCCATTGGCCTTTAAGGTTGTAAGCAAAGACTTGTAAATAGTTTTGTCAGCAGCAAAGTGAGGTTCATCAGAGCCCATTGACCATTTGAAGGTTCTTTTATTGGTTGTTGAAAGGTTAAAGAATATCTCGTCAACATCAATTATATGTTTTACCAGATGAGCAAAACTCATAGCAGTATTGTTCAATCGCCAGTTTATAAATCCTTCTGGAATTTCTTCAAGCCTTTTAAGCGTTAACCTTCTTATCTCTGAGGATAATGCCGCAAGCTCATCTAAATTATAATTTGTTTTCATGTTCTTTCTATTTTAGAAGTGTCTAAAGTTATAAGGGTTAACTATTGTTCAAAAAAATCTCATCATTCTTGTAATCTATAACTCAAATCATTTTGAGAAAATACAGGTTTATAAGGTTTATGATTTATATATACCTCGTCTCCAGCAGGCTTAATTATTGGCCTAAATAAACCAAAACTTCTTTTAACAAATAATAAAAAAGGGATGCCAGAGAAAAAAATAAAAAATTGTAAATTAAATCGGTCTTGAAAAAATACATAAAAAACAAAACTCATAATTACAGATAGAATCAATAAAATCGAGTAGATTTTTTTTTGTTGTGCTGTTTTTAATTTTATTCACTTCATATATTTTTTTATTATTCTACTTAAAAGTACTGAATGGCAATAATATACTAAATGATAAATATCATTCCATAAAAAAGGTCTGAGTTAAAAAACATGTTATTTTACTCGAAGCATAATTCAGGACTAGACATAATGACCCGAATATTTATCACTTAAACAAATACAATCAAAAAAAAATGGCCGACTAATTGTCTCAATGAAATTACATTTATTGATTTAGGCTTTTGTTATTTTTCTAAACTTTAATTATTCTTAAAATGATTTTGATTCATAAAATAAAGAAGCCTTGAATATTGGTTTTGTATTACATACAAAAAGCAATAATCCAAAAACATTATTCGCAAGATGGAGTTATGGAAACGCTTTTAGTTCTTATGGAATAGCGACTGGAAGCCCCACAGAAGATGCTTATAT
>NZ_DBNGMQ010000123.1:0-7146 GCF_057126245.1 Yeosuana sp.
TTATATGGTTATATAACTAAAGAGGCTGCTGTAGCTGGCGAAGTTTTACTACAACCACAAACAGCAATAGAGGGAACCAAAATGTTAGTGAGTCTTTTTCCTGCTATTCCCTTTATTATATGTGTTGGATTATTGTATTATTATGAAATTAATAAAGGCATGGAAATACAAATAGAAAAAGAGTTAAAAGAAAGAAGAAATAACAAAATAGAAAAAGAATAAAATATGCCTGAGGAAAGTATTGAACATATTGATTTTGATAATTTAAATAAAAGAGCGATATCAAAACCTTTAATAGGTAATCTTTACACTGCTGATCCTTCAGCACACTATTTTAATGGTAAAATTTACATTTACCCGTCACATGATATTGATGCTGGAGAAGCATTTGATGATTTAGGAAGCCATTTTGCCATGGAGGATTATCATGTAATATCGATGGATACCATAGATAGTGAAGCACACGATAATGGTGTAGCATTACATGTAGATGATGTACCGTGGGCAAAACAGCAAATGTGGGCTCCAGATGCGAACGAAAAGGATGGTATATTTTACTTGTTTTTCCCAGCAAAAGGATATGATGGTATATTTCGTATTGGCGTGGCTCTAAGTCAATCACCTACGGGACCATTTACTCCTCAACCAGAAGCAATTAAAGGAAGCTTCTCCATTGACCCTGCTGTTTTTAAGGATGATGATGGCAGCTATTATATGTATTTTGGTGGTCTTTGGGGAGGCCAATTACAGCGTTGGAGAACAGGATCATTTAACGCGGAGCAACCTGAAAGCCCTAATGCATTTCTTCCAAAAGACGATGAACCGGCCTTATTGCCGTTTGTTGCTAAAATGACAGATGATTTATTGGAGTTCTCAGAGAAAGCAAAAGAAATTCAAATTATAGATAAAGACGGTAATCTATTATTGGCAGGAGACAATGAACGCCGATTCTTTGAAGCTTCATGGATGCATAAACACAACGGAAAATATTATTTTTCTTATTCTACAGGAGACACCCATTTAATATGCTATGCCATAGGAGATAGTCCTTATGGCCCTTTTATCTACGCTGGAAAGATACTAAAACCAGTGGTGGGATGGACTTCACATCATTCTATTTGTAATGTTGAAGGAAAAACATATCTATTTTATCATGATTCTTCATTATCCAAAGGTGTAACACACCTTAGATGTGTTAAAATGACGGAAATGACTTATAAAAAAGACGGAAAAATAGTTACATTGAATCCTTATAAAAATAAATAAGGTTCTGTTAATAATGAATTGATTTTAAAAAAATGTTACGTTTCCATAATTAATTAGAGCTTTTTAAGTTAGATTTACCTTAATATGATGAACACTAATGCGAAAATTAGTAGAATCAAGCTGTTTTCATGGAGTAAAAAAAATTGAAATAAATAAAGTTTCTATATTGCTTATTAATCGGTCTTTCGCAAAAACGAATTAAGCAGTTATGTTAACAGCAGTTTTTCTTATAGAGCCAAATTAAAATAAACATACGAATAATAGAAAACATGTTTATTAAATAAATATCTCAAAGATGTCTCATAAAAAAACTAGAAAGAAAAATAAACTCTGTTATATTGAAAACATTTTTTAGCGTTTGCCCTAAATTTTGAATTTATCATGAAATTAAAAAGACCTATTTACTCTTTCATATTATTAAACGTTATCCTGTGTACCTGTTTATGGTCTCAGGAAAATTTTTCTGATTTTAATTTTGTAGAAATAAAAAAAGGAATTTCCAAAGTAGGAATTTATTCTATAACACATGATCATTATGGTTTCACATGGATTGGAACAAATGGCTCGGGGTTATATAAATTTGATGGCATAGATTATACTTCTTATAAATTTAAAATAGACGATTCTACATCAATAAGCAATAATTTAGTGTTTTCAATATATATAGATAAAACAAATCGTCTTTGGGTTGGAACTGAGGATGGTCTAAATTTATATAATAGAGATTTAGATCAATTTACAAAAATTTCATTTGAGAACTCTATAGAGACTAACTTATCAATTTTAAGTTTAAAAGAAGATGATTCTGGTAATTTATATATTGGGACTCTTCAGCAAGGCTTATTAAAACTTAATTTAAAGACCTTAAAAGTAAAAAAAGTAACAGGTTTGGATAATCTGATAACTTCTGTAAATAGTATTCAAAAAAACAATCAAGGTAAAATATTTTTTGGGACTAATACTGGGCTTAAAGAAGTTGATACTATTTCCAACCAAATTATCGATTATAAATTAAAATTTTCAGACTCTATTACAACTAATCATCCAATTCAAAATATGATGATTGATAATAAAAATAATCTTTGGGTCGGAACTATTTCAAATGGTTTATATAAATATGAATTCGATGATGTAACTAATAGTTTCATTAGTTGTAGTCATTTGCCTATAACTAACAATCGTATTTTATCAATTATACAATTAGCAAATCAAAACGTATTAATTGGTACTGAGAATGATGGTCTTTATCATATTAATTACGAAAACTCTCAAATTAAAAATTATAGGTATAATAAAAATGAAATAAGTATTATTAGTTCAAATTCTATATGGTATTTATATTTAGATAAAAATGATAGAATTTGGATTGGCTATTACAATAATGGCGTCGCTATTAGTGATAATTTATATGATAAATTCCATAATATTGAAAGTATTCCGCGTGAATTTAATTCGTTAAAGGCAAAATCTGTTACTAGTATAGTTAAAAGGTCTAAAGACCATTTTTTATTAGGCATGGATGGTGGAGGGATTGATTTATATAATACTAAATCTGATAAAATTGACCATATAAATAGGTTTGATACTAAATTATACTCTGGTTTAACAAGTGATTATATTCAAACTATTTTTATTGATAGTAAAGATAATATTTGGGCTGGTAGTTGGGATAATGGTATTTATATTTTAGATAAAGGGAGTAGAGAATTTAAAAATATTAATACTCAAAATTCTAATGGTCAACTAACCTCAAATGCTATTTTAAGTTTTGATGAAGACAAAAGTGGTCAAATTTGGATTGGCACCTATTATGGCGGTTTACATTCGTTCAATCCTATAACAAAAAAAATAACGCACTATGATTTTGATTATATGGTGCACAGAAGTAGTGATAATATAATTCCTGCCATCAGTAATATAAGAAAAGTTTTCGTAAGCGAGGATAATGCCATATGGCTTGGAACGACTGAAGGTCTTTTCGAAATAAAGAAACGTGGGGACAATGAGTTGGAAATTACACCTTATTCAGAAAGACTTGCTAAGGCATATAACAACAAAAAAAGATCAATACAAATTCTATCAATATATGAAGATTCAAATGGTTATTTGTGGATAGGAACAAGAGGTGCTGGCCTTTGTAGATATGATAGAAGGAATGATACGATTAAATTGTTTAATGAATCTGTTGGTCTATATCAGGGAAATGTAGCAAGCATTATTGAAGGAGATGATGGTAATTTGTGGGTAAGTGGAAATTCTGGGATTTCTGTTATTAATTTGGAAACCAATGAAGTAATTAATTATACGTCTAATGACGGTTTATTGTCTGATGACTTTAATTTTAATGCTGTTTTAAAAGATACAAATGGTAAATTATATTTTGGAAACTATAAGGGTGTAGATTATTTTAATCCAAAGGAAATAAAAGTAAATACTAATAGTCCATCCCTACATTTGACTGGATTTAAATTATTTAATAAAGAGGAAGTTCCTAATACAAAAGGTTCACCACTTCATAAGCAAATATCGGAAACGGATAATTTAACACTTAGCCACAAGCAATCTGTTTTCACTATTGAATATACAGGAATAAATTATACTAGATCTGAAAAAAACCAATATGCATACTATTTAAAAGGTTTAGAAGAATCTTGGAATTATGTTGGAAACTTAAGATCCGCCACGTATACAAATTTAGATTATGGAGACTATACTTTTATGCTTAAAGCAGCAAATAATGATAATATTTGGAATGAAACCCCTTTGAAATTAGGAATAACCATAATGCCTCCTTGGTGGCGAACACGTTTTGCATTATTTGGGTATGTAGCTCTATTTTTTCTAGGATTATATTTTTTAAATAAAGTGACTCGGGATAGAATTAAAGAAAAACAAGTGATAATTAATGAGCGAAATAAGAGAGAGCTAGAAGACCTATCAAACGAGAAAAAATTACAATTTTTTACGAACATTTCACATGAGTTTAGAACGCCTCTGACTTTAATAATAAACCCTTTGCAAGACATTATAAGGAATACTAGTTTGAATCTTCCTGAATTTATCAAGGCAAAGCATCGAGTAATTTATAAAAATACAGATAGGCTATATAGACTTATAAATGAATTGATTGATTTTAGAAAACAAGAATTAAATAAAATGAATTTAAGAGCTCAAGAGCTTAATCTAGTTCATTTTACAAAAGACATTATAAGTTATTTTAAAGAAGAGGCATTTAGTAGAAATTTGTTGCTTACTCTTGACGCTGATTTACCAGATTTACCAATTTGGGTGGATGAAAGTATGTTAGAGAAAATCATTTTTAATATTCTTTCAAATGCTGTAAAGGTGACTCCAGATGGCGGCACAATCAACATTGAAGTTTATTCCACTGACCAATTAGTTAACATGCCCTTGTTGAATAATAACGGTCCTAGTAAAGTTGTTGAAATCAAGATATCAGATACGGGTCCAGGATTTGAGCAAGACCAAGTGGATAGGATTTTTGAACGTTTCTATCAAATAGAAAACTTAAATAAAACATATTATGGCGGTACAGGTATAGGTCTTGAATTAGTGCAGAATTATGTGCATTTACATAGGGGTAAAATTGAAGTTGAAAGTGTTGTTGGGAAAGGAACTGCTTTCAAAATAATGTTTCCTGTTGGGAATAAACATTTAAATGACAATGAAATACTTATTAACCAATCTTCAGTAAAAAACAGTAATGAAAGGTTTATTCTTGCATCAAACAGAGAAGAAAATAATGATGTAGCTCGTACGGATGATAGTAATATAACAAAAACTTTACTAATTGTTGAGGATAGTGTTGAACTAAGAAATTACTTAAAAGAAGAGTTGAAACATAAATATAAAATTCTACTAGCTAATAACGGTAAAGAAGGCTTTATTTTAGCTAAGGAGGCTATTCCAGACCTCATTATTACAGATGTAATTATGCCTGAAATGGATGGGTTTGGATTTTGTAAACTAATAAAGTCAGATATCAAAACAAGTCATATCCCATTATTAATGCTAACAGCTAAATCTGCGATTGAGGATAGAATGGAAGGTATAGGCTATGGTGCAGATGCTTATATGGTTAAACCTTTTGATATGCGTTTGTTAGAGCTTCGTTTGGCGCAATTAATAACTAGCAGAAAATTGATTTTTGATAAATATTTCAGCAATATTAGTGGATCAGAAGAGAATGCGAACACAACTTCTATTGATAAAGAGTTTATTATAAAACTTCTTAATTATATAGGCAAAAATATAAGTGATTCTAATTTAAGTGTAGAACTTTTGGCTTCGGAGTTTAATTTAAGTAGAAGCCAACTCTACAGGAAAATAAAAACACTTACAGGTCAAACTGTTAATGAATTTTTAAGAAAAATAAGACTTGAAAAGGCAAAACAAATACTCGAAACAGGTTCTTTAAATATAGGTGAGGTTTGTTATAAAGTCGGTTTTTCTTCACAATCTTATTTTACAAAATGTTTTAAAGCTCATTTCGGAATTCTACCAACAGATATAGAAGTTAAAGAAAAATAAGTTTTTAAATCAAATTATTTGATTTTTTGTCGTGAAGAAAAGAAATACTGCAACATATCATTCCAATGTTGAATACCGTCATTTTTAGGGAGCTATCGCATCAAATTTTATAAAGTTTGCTTAATATGTGTTAAACTAATAATAGGTCTTTTCTACATTTGTTGATATAAAATCAACATGAAAAAAACTTTTATAAAGAAATACAGAATTTTAGTTGAGGCCATATTGGTTATTTTATTGTTTCTATTGTTGCTGTTAATATTTAGTCATTAACTTTAATATATATAAAAGTTACTAATAGCATTGGTATAAAAACAATCCAAGTTAAAGAGAGTAATTCAATTAAATATGTGTTGATAAATTGTTTCCAGTTGTTTCGACTGATTTTAAAGAACTTGGGGATAAAGCAGTAATATTTATAAATAAGTACGAATAAAATGTTATATAATAACTAAATTAATATTAAGAGAATCATTATAAATCATGTATTACATAGGATTTGATTTAGGCAGCTCCTCAATAAAAGCAGCCCTAGTTGAAATTTCAACAGGAAAAAGTATAGGTGTTGTTCAAGAGCCTAAAAGAGAAATGAGCATGCTTGCTTTAAAAAACGGATGGGCTGAACAAAAACCAGAAGTATGGTGGCAACATATCTGTAAAACCATTGATGTTTTAAAAAAAATATACAATGTATCTAGAACGCAAATTAAAGGTATTGGTATTTCATACCAAATGCATGGTTTGGTTTTAGTAGATAAGAATGGTAAACCGTTAAGAAAAAGTATTATTTGGTGTGATAGTAGAGCCGTTCAAATAGGTAAAGATGCGTTTATTAATATTGGTACTGAAAAATGTACAAACCACTTATTAAATTCTCCTGCTAATTTTACAGCTTCAAAATTAAAATGGGTAAAAGACAATGAGCCTGATATTTACAAAAAAGCATACAAATTTATGCTGCCAGGTGATTATATTGCTTATCGGTTTTCAAACAAAATAAATACTACTATTTCTGGACTTTCAGAAGGTATTTTTTGGGATTTTAAAAATGATACTGTGGCCGATTTTCTTTTAGACTATTATGGTATTGATAAAGAATTAGTGCCAGATATAGTAGATACTTTTGGTTTACAATCTGTCGTAGATGAAAAAGGCGAAGCAGAAAGCACTTTGGCAGCAGGAACTCCCATATTTTATCGAGCAGGAGATCAGCCTAACAATGCGCTTTCTTTAAATGTATTTAATCCTGGAGAAGTGGCTGCTACAGGAGGGACCTCGGGAGTTGTGTATGCTGTTACCGAAAGTTTATCAGGAAAAGAGAGTACACGT
>NZ_DBNGMQ010000124.1:0-5345 GCF_057126245.1 Yeosuana sp.
TTTTGTAGTGGATATTAAAGACGGACCAGTAGGTTATAAAGTCAATAACCTAATTACGTTGTTATTTGTTAAAATAAAGGGTGAATGGAAATTGGTTCACGAACACCATTCTCCTGAAAATCTACCACTAATCTAATAATCTAAGACACAAAACCATTATGGTTATAATCCATAATGGTTTTGCATATTATTGGTTTTGTTACCTATTGCCTTTTACATAGAGTTTGTATAAGTCGTCTGAACTTTTAATCTTTTCTTTTAAATCAAGAATAGTTTTTAACTCTTGTTCTAAGGCTAAAATATTTAATAGTCGTCTATGTTGTTCTACGTTTAAATGCGGAACGCCTTGAGAACTTAAAACACCTTTATAATAATTTGAGAAAATCATAATTCAAAATTATTGAATATGCTCTTTAGTCCTTGCTTAAGATTGTAGTAATTCAGTCGAGGTCACAACAATAGCAAAGCTTTCAAGAGATTGAAGGCTTTTTTATTTTGTCATTTGCCCAAAATTTGCCTATTATTTCAAAATTAAGCCAATTTAATATTGAATACTTATCAAGACTATCACCGTATTTAAAACTTCTAACTTCCGTTATCACATTATTCTCTGTATCATAAACAACCTCAACAAAGAACTTATCGATGGCGTAACAGTTAATGCGAATGTCTTTAGTAATGTAGTTGTCTAAGAATGTGCCGTATAGGTTAACGGCTTCCATACGTTCGTTTAGTTTTAATCTATTAAACTCGTATAAGGTCATTTAATTTCAAAAGTAGGCGAGAATAAGAAATTATATTTAGCCATTGTTGTGCTTTTGATATTTTTGATTTAATTCGAGATTGATTTTATCGATTAGTATTTTGGATTCATTTTGAAACTCTTTTAATTTTGGGACATATAATCGAAATAGTGTCATCCGAAATGTCGCTACTCTATTTCTGAAATCTTGAGAGTTGATAGCGTAGTCCACAAAATCTTCAGTTATAACATCATCGACATAGTCTGACCACCACGAGTAAGTAGATTTCCAATGGGTATAGTTCTCTTTTAATTCGTATGAAAGGAAATCTTGATCTAGTTTAATTTCCAAAAGATTGGTCTTGTAAAAATTTGATATTTCTGAATCTAAATCGTTTGTTAGATTATTTTCTGTTAAGATGATGTTTTTCAACAATTCATATCCGCGGGTTTGTATTGAAAAATCCGGATAACCAGTCATCATATTAGTAGCAGCTGGATGAGTTAAAAGATATTCCTTAGTAAGGGTTTTCGATATTACCTTATCCAAAACACCTTCTCTTTTTTTAAGATTGAACAAGATGGAATCAATCTCTATATAATCTTTTTCTAAATCATTAATGATTACATTATAAACTACTTTAAGATTTTGTTTTTGTTTTCGGCTTTCGTTCCAATTATTAATTTGTAATGCAATCAAAATTCCAATAACAACAAGTACTATTTCTCCAACCGCATACTTCAAATACCTTCCAGTCTTTCCTTCTGAAAGTAAATTTTGTCTAATTTTTCTAAAAAATTTTATCATTGGTTAGTGGTTTGTCATAATGAAGCACAACGGTTTTGGCTATGGTTTCGTTGGGTGAAAATCCTCGAGGATTTTCCGCCGTAAACCGAAGATAGCAAAAGAGAAAGGATTTGCCGATAAAAAAATCCAAAGCAATAAATTATAGCCGGTGTTAACTGCTATTGTTTTTCGCTTATACTCACTTAAAATTAAATATAAAACCTATCTTTAAATAAATAAAAATAAAATGAGAAAATTATTTTTACTGATTGTTGTAGTTCCAATTATTGCCTTTGGACAAGAGGTACAAATTATCGATTCTAAAGATGTCATGGAAAAAGATGGTCTTTTGTTACTGAAAAGTGACTCGAATATAATTACTGGTACAATCAAATATTGGTATGAGAATGGGCAGTTAAAAGAGGAAGTAATTATCAAGGATGGCAAATTAGATGGTATTAGTAAAAAATGGTATGAGAATGGGCAGTTAAGTTATGAAGTAACTTATAATAATGGAATAGCCAATGGTGTAATCAAAAAGTGGTATGAAAACGGACAGTTAATGAGACAAACACCAAAAAAAAATGATAAAATTGAAGGTGTAGCAAAAGAGTGGTATGAAAATGGACAGTTAAAAAGGGAACAAACAAATAAGAGTGATAAAATAGATGGTTTTGATAAGGAGTGGTATGAAAATGGACAGTTAAGTTTTGAAGGGGCTTATAAGGATGGAAAAGCCGAAGGAGTTTTGACAGAATGGTTTGAGAATGGAATATTAAAATCTAAAGGAACACTTAAGAACGATAAAAAAGAAGGACTGACAGAATGGTGGTACGAGAATGGGCAGTTAAAAGAGCAAGGGACATATAAGGATGGTAAGTCCGATGGTGTCACTAGTGAATGGCATGAGAATGGACAGTTAAAATCGGAAGCGACATGGTCAAATGGACAACCTATTGGGTTGGGCAGAGAATGGCATCAGAATGGGCAATTAAAGGGTGAAGGTGTGTTCAATAAGGGGCAGCAAGAAGGTATTTGGAAATGGTGGTATGAGAATGGACAGATGGAAGGTGAATGGACCTATAAAAATGGAAAACCTGATGGAGCTTGGAAAAAATGGAATACTGATGGAAAACTACTCAAAGAGCTAACTTTTAAGAGAGGTAGACTAATCTCTGAAAAAAGTTATTAAAATCTAGTATTTTTTTATTTCAAAGGATAAAATATGGTCATTTAATAATACTCTATTTGCCTTTCAATGATGTATTTTAGTGTGTCACCTCCAAAGTCAATCCGCTTAATCCAATTATTCTTTTCGTCATAGTCATATTTAAAAATATCTTTCAAACTATATCCGCCATCCGATAAATACGTCTTTTCAATTAAATTGTCTTTATCATCATATTTATATATGAATTTAAAATTTACACCATTTTGATTAAAATTACTAGATTCAATTTTATTGCCATTATCATCATATTTACTAATTTCTTTCCAACTTAAACTCCCATCATATGAATAACTATTCATTTCAGTTTCATTACCCTTATCATCATATTTATAAGTGTTTTTCCAATGTAAAATACCAACTGTTGTATAAACACTAACTTCCGTTAGATTGTCTTTATCATCATATTTATAGGATACCGAACTTCCTTCTAAACTGCCATTTGTATAGGTGGTTTTTTCAATTATATTGTCTTTATCATCATATTTATAGGTGTATCTGCAACTCATTTCTAAACTATCAATTGGGTAGTACCTATTTAATTCAATTGGATTGCCTTTATCATCATATTTAAAAGTTTCTTTACCAATTTCTCCATTTGGTGTAGATTGATTTATATTAATTTTATTACCCTTATCATTGTATTTATAAATTTGTTTCAAAATTAAACTATCACTATCACCAAAATACCTTGCAACCCTTTCAATAATAAAGCCTTTGACGTTATATTTATTATAATATTCACCAGGCGCCAATATTCCTGAGCCGTCTATGTCTCCTTTTGTTATTTCACCAAATTTATCAAATGCATGATAAGAAATTTGCCTTAATGTTTTGACTTTCCCTTTTAGATTCGCTCGTTCTAGGTCATTCTGTTGTTTGTTTTCAGATGAAAAACTTAATATTAAAACTATAAACAATAAGACAAATGCTTTCATAAGAATAAATCTATCTATTAAATATAGGAAAAATAAATGCACATTACACGTTTATAGTACTTTATGAGATAATTGTACTTTGGAAAGATTCAAAGCTTTACAGAATATTTAAATTTATAACGATAGTGTATCTATAAGAAAGTAAGCTATCCCTTTAATCAATTCACTTCTAAAGAAAAGCCTATGATGCTTTGATTATCATAAAATTATAACTAACTTTCTATGCACTCCCCTTGTCAAAATAAAAGATCAACTTATATATTATGAAGAAAACCATCATTTTCGTAATATTATTATCTGTAATTACTTACTGCATGGGGCAAGATAAAGATTTTGGTCGTGGTTTGTCACTCTCTTATTCCACAAACAATGCTTGGGGAGTAGATATTTTCGCAAGAGCTGGCAATAATAGATTTCATTTAGGTTATGGTCATCAATTTAACGGACAGGAAATTAAAGTTGTAAAAAAACAAAAAGAAACTAATGAGTTAACGGAAATTGGGAATGGAGAATATTTCTGGGTTATTGATTTAGGATATAGCAGGATATTTATGGATAGAATAACTGTACATTCTGAATTCAGTATTGGAGGAAAAAATGAGTTCACTAGTTTTAAAGCCGATAGAACTTATTATAAAGATTATTCTCTAGTAACTGACTCAAAATTAGCCATAGGCATCGGATTAAAAGTTGGCTACTTAATGAATAGTGGTATTGAACCTTTCATCGGGATTCATACACTAAAAAAATTGGATTTTGGAGTTAGACTTTCCTGGTAACAATTCTATCAATAATGAAAGGCCTTACAGTTTCAATTGGCAATCCCGAGTAGTGGTGAAATCAGAAATTATGATTTTGAAAATTCCGATATGTGTTTGAGTGAGTTCCAGAATTGCAGTTAACAGTTTTGTGTATGGTTAGTTGTGTGATTAAGCACTAAGTTAGTAAAAGAAACCGAACCAGAGGGAAATCCATGGGATTTTCCGAGTACACACAGACCAAGCAATTAGCTATACACATCCTAAGTTGGTTTTCATTCTTTGTTGAACAATTATAGAGCCCTAATATTATCTACTACATGTTCATCACTGCGTGTTCCATAAGGATCAATAGCAATGTAACTTGGCTTATCCTTAACAATAATTTTAAATTCTGTAACACCATTTTTAATTGTATTAGATTCGTAATAAAGAATTGTTGCATCATCTCTTACCAAAGAGGGGTGCGTTTTAAAAACTCCAATTTTAATAGGTTCATTTATTTGTGTTTCTTTCGTTTCACCAGAAGTAAACATCTCAAATCGATTTGCTTTTATTTTTACCAAAACTTCATAATTTCCATTGGATAATTCTGTATAAGAGCTTTCCTCTATTCCTAAATCATAAGTAATAACTTTTTTAAACCAATCATCAATTAATATATAATGTTCTGGAGGTGTTACTTTATAAAGCTCGTCTAAAAACTCAATAGAATTAGCTTCTAACTTGTTAATATTACGATGGTTGTCTGTAATCGTTTTTAATACATGGTTTACTTGTTTCTCGCCTATCAAATCTCTTAACGCCATTAATACCGTATATGCTTTACCATAAGAAATATAGCCTTGACCTAACACCATATAAACTGGTGGTTCGATATCTCCGGCAAAAG
>NZ_DBNGMQ010000125.1:0-10096 GCF_057126245.1 Yeosuana sp.
GTTCGTTTTGATAAACCATTATATTTTAATACGGCCGAATTGATTCAAAAATATATTGATACAGATAATACTGCTACAAGAGATAATTCAGTGTTATATTTTAATCCAAATTCAAATGAAGAAGTAACATTTGATTCAACAACGTTACCCAATAATAATTGGTTGATCTCACCTAGACTAGGATTTAATTGGGATGTGAATAATGAAAGTATAACCCAAATAAGAGGTGGTACAGGATTGTTTACTGGTCGTTTTCCTTTTGTATGGTTAGGAAACCAAGTTAGTGGTGCTGACGATGGCTTTTTTCAGTTTATTGATCCAGATTACAAATGGCCGCAAGTTTGGCGAACTAACATTGGTGCCGACCACAGGCTAGATAATGGAATTACGCTTACTTCTGATCTGTCTTATACTAAAGATTTAAATGCGGCACACGTTCAAAACTGGGGGTTAAGAAACCCGTCAGGAACATTAAATGCTCCAGGAGATAATAGACCCGTTTATTTACCAAGTGATGCGGGTAATAATGCATATGTATTTACAAATTCCGATAAAGGACGCATTTGGAATGTAACATTTAAAGCGCAGAAAACATTTTTGAATGGGCTTTATGCAAGCTTTGCTTATAACTACCTTAATGCTAAGGATGTAAACTCCATTGAAGCAGAAATTACTGGTGATGCATTCGATTTTAACCCTAACCTAGGTAATGCTAATAATGATGTGCTTTCATATTCTAAATACGGGGATACTCACAGATTCATAGGTGTTGGAAGTAAAAAATGGATTTATGGTAGTGAAAAGTGGGCAACTACCATATCGACGTTTTTTGAATATGCTCAAGGCGGTCGATTTAATTATACCTATGCAGGTAATATTAATGGAGATAGTTCTTTTCAAAATAATGATTTAATATATATACCAACAACTTCAGAAGTACAACAAATGAATTTTTCAGGTGGTGAAACTATGAAAAATGATTTTGAAAGTTTTATTCAACAAGATAAATATTTAAGTGATAACAGAGGAAGTTATTTTGATCGTTATGGCGCTTTGGCACCATGGAGAGGTCGATGGGATATTAAAATTTTACAGGATTTTAATTTCAAAGTGAGTGGCGATAAAACAAATACACTTCAATTAAGTTTAGATATACTTAATTTTGGAAACCTTATTAATTCAGATTGGGGTGTCGTTGAACAACCAAACAATTTGTCTCCATTGAGTGTTGATACCTCTGGCGATACACCTGAGTATACATTTATTGGAGGACCTGATGCCAAAACTTTTGGTTTTGATTCCAGTTTAGCTTCTAGATGGCAAGCACAATTTGGTTTGCGATACATTTTCTAGAATAGAAGATTTTATATTGTTAAATTTGCGCTCCTAACAAAGGAGCGCATTTTTTATTTAATATTATGAAGTACAGAAGACTTACTGCAGAACAATTTGAAGAATTACACCAAGAGTTTATCAATTTTTTGGCTACGCAATCTATTACCGCAGATGAATGGCAAAATTTAAAAGCAAATAAGCCTGAGTTAGCCGAAATGGAATTGGATGTGTTTAGCGATTTAATTTGGGAAGGTGTTTTGAATAAGGCAGAATATTTAGAGCATATTTCTCCGCAGCATATGTACTTATTTCGTATGGGTGAGGATAAAATGTATGTAATCGCACTCACCTTAAAAAACAAAATTGATATCACAACTAAAGAAGGCTATAAGTGGTTACGAGACAATTTAATGGATGAGAACGTCGAGTTTTTGCAAGCTGATAAAGCGTATTCAGAAGATAAAAATTTAGATAAGTTTAAAATGATTGAGCAAGGAGCCGTAATTTCAAAAGGCGATTTGTATAATTATTTTGATAAGCTTATTAACTAATTATTCGTAGCGCAACGATTCAATTGGATCTAATTTAGAAGCTTTAATTGCTGGTATTAATCCAGATAAAATAGCAACGATAAAGGTTATTGCAAATGCGCTAAACATGGCTAACCATGGGGTGGTGAAGTTAAAACCAGCAGCTGCAGAGACGCCTAAGCCAATTAGTAGGCCCAATATAACCCCTAAAATACCTCCAAGTTGTCCAACAATAATAGTTTCAATAAAAAATTGGAAGGCAATAGTTAAGCGTTTAGCACCTAATGCTTTTCTAACGCCTATTTCTCGTGTGCGTTCTGTTACAGATACGAGCATAATATTCATTAAAGCAATAGATGATCCGAAAATGGTAATAATGCTAATAATCCAAGCAGCCATATATAGATATTGCGTAATAGAACTAACTCGATTTATTAAGTCTGTACTATCTTCAATGGCAAAATTATTATCTTCAATGGGGTTTAACTTTCTAATTTTTCTAAACGTAATAATAGCTTCTTCTTGAGCATTTTCTAACAATTCTTTTTTGTCTACTTTAATACTTAAACCATAATTAATATTAGCATTGGTGAAAATTGAACGCGCTTTTTGAATTGGAATAATAACTCGGTAATCTTCATTACTTCCTAGACCTGTTTTCTTTGATTCTAAAACCCCAATGACTTTAAATTTATTTCCTCTTACACTAATGGTTTTATTTAAAGGATAGGCACCATCAAATAGTTTTTTTTGTAGATCACTACCAATTATACATACATTGTTGTTGTTTTCAACATCGAAGTAATTAAATTCTCGTCCCATATCAACTTTTAATCCGGAATTCTGAATGTAATTTTCGTTGGCACCTAAAACAGGAACATCTGGATCTGTTTTTTTGTTCTCATATTTTATTTCCGCTGAATTTGTTCCTGTAAATACCAAGGAAATTGATGTTAAAGGGTATTGATATCGTTCAGTAAATTCTTTAGCATCTGCAAAGGTAATGATTGGGTTTTGCTTTTGTCGCTCACCACCATGCCGTTGTACGTTAAATTCATTTCGCTGTATATTAAACGTATTAGCACCCATAGACGAGAAATCACTAGAGATGGTGTTTTCTAAGGCAGAAATAGCACTTAAAATGCCTACAAGAGCCGTAATACCTATTGCAATAATTAAAACTGTTAAAATAGTACGCAATAATTGACCCCTTATAGAATTTATGGCAATTCTAATATTTTCTCGCACTAATGAAAACATAAAAACAGATTTAAAAATTAATTGCTTTTCATGTAAGACTATAAAAGATGATTAAAGTTACTATAAATTTTAAAAAAGATGTTAAGTCACGTCAAAAATTAAGATATTTGTCCTTTAAAAATGATTCAATGGCTCAAAAACCAAGTATTCCCAAAGGGACAAGAGATTTTAATCCAGAACAGGTAGCAAAGCGAAATTATATATTTCAAACCATTAGAAATGTATTTGAAACGTTTGGCTTTCAGCCTATAGAAACGCCTAGTTTTGAAAACTCAGAGACCTTAATGGGGAAATATGGTGATGAAGGGGATCGACTTATTTTTAAGATTTTGAATTCAGGTGATTATTTATCTAAGTCAGATAAAAACGCTTATGATGAAAAAGATTCAAACAAGTTAACGTCTAGTATTTCTGAAAAAGCACTTCGTTATGATTTAACCGTACCGTTTGCACGTTATGTGGTACAACACCAAAATGAGATTGAATTTCCGTTTAAACGTTACCAAATGCAACCCGTATGGAGAGCCGACAGACCACAAAAAGGACGTTTTAGAGAGTTTTATCAATGTGATGCTGATGTAGTTGGTAGTTCATCGCTTTGGCAGGAAGTAGAATTTGTTCAATTATATGATACCGTTTTTTATACGTTAAAGTTAGAAGACGTTACTATTAAAATAAATAATCGAAAAATATTATCTGGAATAGCCGAAGTTATTGGAGCTCAAGATAAATTGATTGATTTTACGGTGGCGCTAGATAAGCTAGATAAAATAGGCGAGGGGAAGGTGAAAGAAGAGATGATAAGTAAGGGGATTACTGAGTCTGGCATTGAAAAATTACAACCACTATTTAATCTGGAGGGAAGTTTTGAATCACAAATAAAGACACTCAAAGAGATATTATCATCTTC
Source organism: Yeosuana sp. (assembly GCF_057126245.1). Lineage (NCBI taxonomy): Bacteria > Pseudomonadati > Bacteroidota > Flavobacteriia > Flavobacteriales > Flavobacteriaceae > Yeosuana > Yeosuana sp. The sequence goes on from NZ_DBNGMQ010000125.1 coordinate 4,036, forward strand.
AGAAGAAGGGATAAAGGGAATTGAAGAGTTAGAGTTTATAAATACCGCTATTAATACTTTAGAATTGCAAACAGCAAGGTTACAACTTGACGTTACTTTAGCTCGTGGATTAAACTATTATACGGGAGCTATTTTTGAAGTTTCTGCGCCAAAAAATGTTCAAATGGGTTCCATTGGTGGTGGTGGCAGGTATGATGATTTAACCGGTATTTTTGGATTAAAGGATGTTAGTGGTGTTGGTATTAGCTTTGGTTTAGATAGAATTTATTTGGTGTTAGAAGAACTCAACTTATTTCCGGTAACCATCACTAAAACTATTGACGTGCTCTTTATTAATTTTGGAGATAAAGAAGCTTTATTCAGCCTGAAGGCAATTAAGCAGTTAAGAGAAACGGGTATTAATGCTGAATTATACCCTGATGCCGCTAAAATGAAAAAGCAGATGAATTATGCTAATAAACGTGCAATTCCTTTTGTAGTTTTAGTAGGGGAAAAAGAAATGGATTCTAATATGTATACCTTAAAAAACATGATTTCTGGGGAACAGAATCAAGTTTCATTTAATGTATTAGTAGATACAATAAAAAAAGAGTCTAAATAATATTTTAGACTCCTTTCTTTTTGCAAATCCATATCATATTATTTATTCCTTCTTATAAAATGAATATGAGAATTTCATTCTATCTAATCGTTTAAATGTTATTTAATTCTTTTGTTCAATTATTTGAACTTATGGTTAACATTTTAACGTTGTCCTTTTTTAAAGCCATAAAGATTTTGATGAATAAAATCGTGTGGGAATTTGTCATCACCTTTAAATCCTATTTCTATGGTGCCACTATCCTCAGGAATGTAATTTGTTTTAAAGATATAATCCCAAAGACTTAAGCTAATACCATAGTTTACACCGTATTTTCCTTTAGGTAAAGTATACGCATGGTGATATAAGTGCATCACAGGGTTATTAAAAATATACTTAAGTGGTCCCCAAGTAATCTTTATGTTTGCATGATTTAAGTGACCAATTGCTATGGCAATAAAATGGACAATATATGCCTGACTAGGTTCAAAACCACCAATAATCATAACGCCAAACGTTTTTAAAGGTTTATAAAGAACATTTTCCATCCAATGATATCTTAAATGGGCGGCAAAGCCCATCTCCTTTACGCTATGGTGAACTTTGTGAAATTTCCATAGAAAAGGATATTTATGTAACAAAACATGCGTAAACCATTGGACAAAATCAAGAACAATAAAAAACACTAGCAGTTGTGACCACATTGGCCATTGTGATATATCGATTATTGCTAAGCTTTTCGCTGTAATATTAGCATCCATAAAAAGTAAACCTATAACCTTATAAAAACCACTAATAACAATTGCAAACACAAAAAAGTTAAAGTACATATAGAAAGCATCTAACCAGAAATCTTTTCTAATTATTGATTGGTCTTTTCTCCAAGGGAAGGCTATTTCTAAAAGCCAAACCAAAATTGATAAGACTGTGAGTCCCCAAAAATAATTAGTATACCATGGTACCTCAAAAATTATTGATTTCCATGTCCATTCTAAAGTTCCATTAAATGAATTAATAAAGGCGTTAATATATTTTTCCATAATAAATAAGTGTTATAATTTGTTTTTTATAATTAATTTTCTAATTCGTACCAATCTATATCTGTTAAAATAGCTCTTCTTCCAGTATCTACAGGAGGATAGTTAGTTGCTAAATAATTCACTATTATTTCTTGATTTTTTCCTAAATCGGGTAAATTTTGTGTTTCTTGCATCCATTTAATGGTTGCATTCCATCGTTCTACATTCATCCTATTTTGAAGTACTAATTTTGATGAATGGCAGCTTGTACAGTTTCTTACAACGGTCATTAGCCCTTCTGCATCTATAAATCCAGTACTTACGTGAATTCCATTTTCTATTCTATCTGGGTCTAATTCTTCAACTACAACAGCGATTTCTTGTTTTTTTTCAATATTTAAAAAGCCAGGATTAACCAAAATGTAAACAATTAGGCCACCTGTAATTATAAATAAACTAAAAAGTACCATCATAATACGATAGACTTTTTTAACCTGATTGAAAAAATTTAATTCTTCAGACATTTATTTTACTTTAACGGCTATTCTATGACAGGCATTATTTAAATATCCCTTTGGATTCCATCCTGGTAAAATCATGGGTTGGGCTTTACCATTGGAATCTGATGCTTTTGCCCAAACTTCATAATATCCTATATCTGGAAAATTTATGGAAGCTGTAAAATGTTGCCATGCTAACCTATTTTTAGGTTTTTCAATGTCACATGTTTTCCAAGTCGACCCAAAATCTATAGAATATTCCATTTTAGCAACTTCTAATTCACCAGCCCAAGCGTGTCCTCTAATATTTAAAGCTTTGCCCTTACTAATAATAGCTCCCGATTTTGGATAGGTTATTAAAGACTTAACAGGCATGGATTCAATAATGCACATATCTTCATCTTTTACTTTTTCACCAGGTTCAACAGGCTTACAGGGGACTCGGTAAGCATCTCCAGTCATTTTTGTACCGTCATGAACTTTGTTTCTAATACTAATTCTATTAACCCATTTACCTGACACAGATGCAGGCCAACCACCAGCTACCAAACGCAATGGATATCCATGAACTACAGGGATGTCTTCATCATTCATTTTAAAAGCTAGTAATGTTTCGTCTTGAAGGGCTTTATCCATAGGACACCCTCTAGAAATAGGCTCTTTGTTAGGGTCTCTACTTAAATGTATATCGGTGGCATGGTAGCCAATGTAAACAGCGTTATTTTTTATACCCGCATCTTCTAACACATCTCTTAAACGAACACCTGTCCATGATGCACAATGAACAGCACCAATAGTCCATTGATTTCCTTTTGCTGGTGGATTAAATTCACTACGTCCATTTCCTCCACATTCAATTGTTAACTGATATGTATAGTGTTTGAACTTTGATTTTAATTCTGAAAGCGTATAGGTTTTTTCCTTAACAACTGATTCTCCATCAATTTTTAAAACCCAATTTTTTACATCAATTTCTTCAGGTATTAAACCATTGTTTCTAATAAACATACATGAATTCGGGGTAACCTTATCATCTAATAAATGCGCTTGTGCTTCAATATTCCAAGGCTTATCATTAAGCACAATCATTTCTTTGTTTTTATTAAACAATTCAAAAGGGTCTGGATCTTGAAGTGCTAAAGGTATATAGCCATCAAGTAAATTAGATCCGAAAATAATTTCAGTTCCAATAAGTGTAGCAAACGAACTGAGCGTTGCTTTTTTTACGAAAGATCTTCTTTTCAAGAGCTTGCTATTATAAGTTATACAAACTAATTTTTAGGAAAAATACAATATCTATATTAATGATATGTAACAATTGTTACAGCTAATTTATATGTTAGTCTTACTAATTATTAAATCAATATTAATAATTTTTATTGTTTTTTCTGCTGACATATATCAGTTTACATTAGTTAAATGTTTAATATATTCATATGTTATTTAGACTAATGTAACAATTGTTACAGAATAATATCTTAAGCAGCTTTATATTGTTCAAAATATTAAATAAAAATTCATGAAAAAAGATTTTACAACAAAATTTACGGGTTGGGCTTTTGTTTTAGCGGCAGTGTTATTATGGAGTGGTTGGGCGCTTTCGCCACATCATGTCGGAGAGTATTTTCAAGCTTCAGATTTTGAAAATATTGGAAAAGATGTATGGTATTGGATTTGGATGTATCGAATCCATATTTTTGGATGGGTTACTATGGCCATTGCTATTTTTGCATTTGTTTCTATAACGGGTAAGAGGCCTTTTGGAGTTTTAATTGTTCCGGGTGCAGGAATGGTTGTTGTTGGAACATTTACTATTGCAATAGCTGCTGCATTTTACTATAATTACGGTGCTTGGGGAGTAGGTCAAACTATGGGTAAATCACCCTCTGAAATACAAGATTTTGTTGATGGAACTCTTTTTACAAATCAATATGTTACCTGTTTTGTGCGTTTTGGACGCATATTTTCTGGAGTAGGTCTAATATTACTAGGTTTTGGAATGATTAAATGGAAAATTCTTGGTAAATGGTTAGGTTGGTTTACGGTTTTACTTGGTTTGTTGGCTATGTCTATTATACTTTTAATTCCAGATAATTTTGAAGTTTACAAACCTGTTTTTCATGTAAAAGTAATTTGGTTGGTTACAATGGGAGTGTTTATTTTACTTAAAGGAATAAATCTCTCAGAGTCTAATAATTAATAGCAAAATTAGATACTTAATAGACTCATTTTAAAAACTCTGCATCATAGTTAATGCAGAGTTTTTTTGTTAAGGATTTTTCACAATTAGGTAATTAGAGAATCTAAAAAATAACTAAAATACGATTGGGTTAGATTTATTCTATGCATCTAAATTTAAATTTATCGGATAGACATAAAAACAACTCTTTTCTTTGCAAACTTTATTTTGTATTTCATTCTTCAAATAAAAATTATACTGGACTATTTGATATCTATCAAATAAGATTATAAATATTTGAGAGGGAATTTTAAAAATATAAAAAATGACTTTAACTAATTATTGAAAGAGGTTATTTATTAGCGTTGACGACGGCATTATTGTATTGTTTTAAATTTTAATACCAAATTGTTTATTATTTGTTTATATTTGTTAAACAAAAAATCAACTATAAATATACCTTATGAAATCAAAATTAATTGAATTCAGTTTTTTCATTTTTTTAGTGTTATTTTCTGTGAGTTCAAATGCCCAAGAATTTCAAGGTCAAGCTTATTATTTTTCTAAATCTACTATGGAGTTAGGGAGTTGGGGAGCAAGAATGAGTGAAGCACAGAAAAAGCAAATTGCTATGCGTCTTAAGAATCGATTAGAAAAAACCTATGTATTGAATTTTAATAAGGAAGAATCTGTGTTCAATGAAGAAGACAAGCTAGATGCGATTTCGGGTGCAACAGATTCTTGGGGAAAGAATTTCTCTCAAGGTGAACAGTATAAGAATGTTAAGGAAAATGCCTTGGTACAGAGCCAGGAATTTTATGGAAAGCAATTCTTAGTTAAAGATGAGTTGCAGAAATTTGATTGGAAAATGGGTAGCGAAACAAAGCAAATAGGACAATATATGTGTTTTAAGGCAACGGCTTTAGTGCCATCTTTAGAATTGAATTGGTATGACTTTTCATGGAGTGATTTAAGACCAGAAATTAATGAAGCAACAGCAGATTCTGGGAAAGTTGAAGAGCCTGAGATTAAAATGACTGCAATTGAAGCATGGTATACACCGCAGATACCTGTGGGACATGGGCCAGGTGAGTATTGGGGACTTCCAGGACTTATTTTAGAAGTTAATGCAGATAATACGACGATTCTTTGTTCGAAAATTGTCATCAACCCTCAGACAAAAATCAATATTGAAGCTCCTAAAAAAGGAACAGAAATTACAAAAAGTAAATATCAAGAGACTATTCAAGGAAAAATGATTGAAATGAGAGAAAACCGAGGAAGAAGAAGAGGTTGATATTTGTTCAATATAAAAACTGTAGATAAGACATCATGTAGTAATTAATCATTAAAAAACTTTTAGAGTAATCTAAACAGCTCTAATAAAAACACTTAAAGCCTGTAGCGAGAGCGGAGTACGATCCCGCGACCTCGGGGCTATGAATTTTTGTAGGAAAATTCTATAAATTATAAAAAACTGATAATCAGTAATATGTATTTTAACAAATATTAATCGTGTTCAAAAACGTGTTAAGTTTTGTGTTCACAATTGTTCGTAATTATTTTATAGCAAGATACCTTAAAAACAGTGTTTTAAAAAATATTTTTTAGTAAAAATAAAAATTTGCTTAAGGTTAGAATTTTGTTAATTTCAATTGCGGCACAACGGTCTCGACCATGAGTAGTTGTGTGGTATAGCACTTAATTTTGCAGGTACACACCAAGTTGGAAATTCCTGTGGAATTCCCAAAGTAGGCGAGAACAAGCAATTTCTTATAGACAT
>NZ_DBNGMQ010000126.1:0-2009 GCF_057126245.1 Yeosuana sp.
AGGTAGCATAGCTACCGTTAGATGTTAAATTTATTAGATTGGGAGTTCAATAATCAGAATCAAATTGCTTTTAGCACCTGTTATGGTACGTAAAAGGCTTGCCATATGATCATAATTATGTAATTAAATAATCTAAAAAAACATTTGGATTTTAGCTTAGTTCATTGTTGTATACAGTTTTTTATTTCTGGTATGCACCTGATGAATATGTCAATTCGTAGCTGTGAGTATAAATTTCAAATACGATACCAAATGGGTCTTCCACATAAACCATTTTATAGGGCTTTTCATTAGGATAATATTCCCGTATTGGCATTCTCTGCTTGCCACCTGCTTCTACTATTCTTTTAGTCAAATTTTCGATGTCTGGGTCTTGCACACAGAAGTGGAAAAGCCCTGTTTTGAAAGGATTGAATTCTGGTGCTTCTTTTTTGCCATGTGGGAACGAAAAAAGTTCAATTCCAATTCCATCAGACGTTGACATATGAGCGATTTCGAATTCTTCCCAATTCTCTCCAAAAACATCAATACACATTTGTCCAATGGCAGTATCATTTTCTTTTTTTACTGTAGATGGTTGCATTATCACATACCATCCCATAATATCCTGATAAAATTCTACAGCTTTGTGTATTTCGGGAACAGTTATTCCAATGTGTGAAAATGATTTAGGGTATTTTATTTCTGTCATTTGATATTGTTTTTAAATGTCTAGTCCTGAAATATGGCTACAGGTTAAAATTGATTTTACGCTGTTAATTTATATACCATATTCGGTGTTTTAAAATCTAAAGATAAATGTAATCTTATTTCATTGTATAAATTAACTGCATTTTTTGTGGCTCTTTTCGCGTGCTCCATGCTAGTAAAGGTTTGATCAAGATAAAATTCATCTTTAAGAATCCCGTTAACCCTTTCTGCTAGGGCATTTTCATAACAATGATTTTCTTCAGTCATACTGATTTCTACCTTATTTCTTTTCAGGATTTGTGTATATACATTGCTGCAATATTGAATACCTCTATCTGAATGGTGAATGAGTCCTTTTGTGTTTTTAGCTTGGTATAAAGCTTTTTTAAGTGCTCTCACACATCCGTTTAGTTCTAGACTATCACTAAGGTCATAACCCACAATCTTTCTAGAATACATGTCTGTAATGAGTGCTAGATAACAAAACCCTTTTACAGTTCTGATATAGGTAATATCAGAGACCCAAACCTGGTTAGGTCTAGTAACTTCAACATCTTTTATGATATTGTTATACTTATAAAATCGATGGTATGAGTTCGTTGTTCTAGAACTATATTTCTTTCTAAGTGTTAGCATTTGATGTTTTCTAAGGACATTAAATAAAGTATCTCTACCAACTTTAAGGTTAGCTTTAATAAAGTCGTCATCTAGTGATTTTGTGAGTTTACGCACGCCTTCTCTAGGCAGGGACTTGCGTCTTTTCTTAACTATCTCAATAATATGTTGTTCTTGTTTTAACCGCTTATCGGCTCTATTTTTATACTTATAGAAAGCATTGCGTTTATGCCCAAAACAATTGGTTATAGTAGTTAAAGAAGCAAATCCCTTAGCTTTTTCTTTGGCTTTTATTAAGGCTTTATACTTAGCTTTTTTTTTAGTTCAGCAACAGATTTGTAGCCTAGATCTTCAGCAGCTACTTCAAGATATGAATCTAATACCAAGGCATCTAAATCCTTTTTTAAGAGTAGCTTTTTAAGCTGTTCAATCTCTTTTTGAAGTTCTTTAATTCGAGTTATTTCGTCTTTTGTTTCCACTTTTACTCTGGTGTTCATTAGGTCTTTACGGTTATACTTTCTAATCCATTCATTAATGGTGGTAGGCGCAATACCATAGAGTTTACCTAGTTGATTTTTGTTTAGTTTTCCTGTTGTAATTTCTTCTAAAATTTTCAGTTTAAAAGGTTCTGAATACCGTCTGATTACTTTGTCATTTCTATACATAATGTTTAAAATTATGTAGCCTTATTTCAGGACGGGTCA